>JBJEMQ010000083.1:0-13599 GCA_051879755.1 Coprococcus sp.
GGATTGATTTAATGTCTAAAAAAGAAGAAACATCAACAACTCTCAAAAGAAGCTGGTTTCAGGAATTAAAGGGTGAGTTCAAGAAGATTAGCTGGCTTGATAAATCATCCCTGACAAAGCAGTCATGCGTAGTAGTTGTTTCAACTATATTACTTGGTTGTATTATAGCTATTGTTGACTGGCTGATTAAGAGTGGTTTACTTTATATAGTTAAAGGTTGGTGAATGATGTGGCAGAAGCAGAAAATGCAAAATGGTATGTTGTTCATACCTACTCAGGCTATGAAAACAAGGTAAAGGCTGATATTGAGAAAACAATTGAAAACAGAAAATTACAGGATCAGATATTGGAAGTATCTGTACCGGTTGAAGAGTCGATTGAGATGAAGAACGGGGTACAGAAAGCTGTGACCAAAAAATTATTTCCGGGTTATGTGCTCCTTTATATGATTATGAATGATGCTACATGGTATGTAGTTCGTAATACAAGAGGAGTTACAGGATTTGTAGGACCAGGATCAAAACCGGTTCCGCTTTCAGAAGAAGAAATGAAAAATCTTGGTATTAACAAGGAGACAATCGTTATCGATGTTGAAGTGGGTGATATGATTCAGGTTACAGCAGGTGCTTGGGAAGGCACAGTAGCAAATATTAAGGCAATCAACACCAGTAAACAGACCGTAACCATCGATGTTGAAATATTTGGTCGTGCAACATCTGTAGAAATTGCATTTGTTGATATCAAAAAAGTATAGTTAGTAAGTGGAAGGGTATCCCCCGTTATTACCACAATATTTTTGGAGGTGCGCTAAGATGGCGAAGAAAGTAGAAGGATATATCAAATTACAGATACCTGCAGGAAAGGCAACACCTGCACCACCTGTTGGACCAGCTCTTGGTCAGCACGGTGTAAATATCGTTGCATTTACTAAGGAATTTAATGCTAGAACTGCAAATGATGGCGATATGGTTATCCCAGTTGTTATTACAGTATATCAGGATAAGAGCTTTAGTTTTATTACTAAGACTCCACCTGCTTCACTTCTTATCAAGAAGGCATGTAATATCAAGTCAGGTTCAGCAAACTCAAAGAAGAACAAGGTTGCAACTATCTCAAAGGCTAAGGTTCAGGAAATTGCCGAACTTAAGATGAAAGATTTAAATGCTGCAAGTCTTGAGGCTGCTATGAGTATGATAGCTGGAACAGCTCGTTCAATGGGTGTTTCAGTAGAAGAATAATATTAGAACAAACATTATTATGGTGGGAGGGTCGCTCCCGATAAGACCACAGGAGGTTATATAATGAAAAAAGGTAAGAAATATATAGATGCAAGCAAGCTCTATGATAGAACTGCTACTTATGAGATTGAAGAGGCAGTTGCTTTAGTTAAGAAGATGTCAACAGCTAAGTTTGATGAGACAGTAGAAGTTCATTTAAGACTTGGTGTAGATGGCCGTCACGCAGACCAGCAGGTTCGTGGTGCTGTTGTATTACCTAACGGAACAGGTAAGACAGTAAAGGTTCTTGTATTTGCAAAGGGTGATAAAGTAGATGAAGCTCTTGCAGCAGGTGCTGATTATGCAGGTGGTGAGGAGTTAATACCAAAGATTCAGAATGAAGGTTGGTTAGACTTCGACGTAGTAGTTGCTACACCTGATATGATGGGTGTTGTTGGTCGTTTAGGACGTGTACTCGGACCTAAAGGACTTATGCCAAATCCTAAGGCAGGTACAGTTACAATGGACGTAACAAAGGCTATCTCTGATATCAAGGCTGGTAAGATAGAGTACAGACTTGACAAAGCCAATATTATCCATGTGCCAGTGGGAAAGGTTTCTTTCACAGAGGAACAGTTAAACGAGAATTTCCAGACTTTAATAGATGCTATTGTTAAAGCTAAGCCGGCTGCTGCTAAGGGTCAGTACCTTAAGAGCGTTGTAGTAGCTTCTACAATGGGACCTGGTGTTAAGATTAATACAACAAGATTTGTATAAATCTTAGCATATATATAAAAAGCTGACGTATTATGAAATGCATATCGGCATAAGTGTTGATTGCATTCATATACGTCAGCTTTTTTGTTTAGATATTCTTATTTAAACTCTTCCTTGACATCTGCTTTTGGCACAGTTACAATTTTATTATATTTAGCCATTTAAAGTGATTAAGTATGATATGTAAAAAGTAACTTTATGGCTTATAAGTATTAGGAGTATGGAGGAGTTACCGATGAAACAGAAGAAAATTCATTACATCTACAATAAAGAGATGGAGTGTATGGATTTTGAAGAGAGAAAGAAGCTTCAGGGAGAGAGATTAAGAAAGACGGTTGAGATGGAATATGAGAAGGTACCGGCGTATAGAAAACGAATGGATGAAGCCGGTGTTAAGCCGGAGGATATAAATTCTATTGATGATATCGTAAAACTTCCGTTTATGCAAAAAACAGATTTAAGAGATAATTTCCCATATGGTCTTTTTGCAGCAGACCGTAAGGATATGGTCAGAATACAGGGCTCATCAGGTACTACAGGTAAGCCGATTGTGTCAGGATATACAGAGAATGATGTTGATGTCTGGACTGAGATGGTGGCTCGTGCGCTTACAGCTGCAGGCGGAAATGAAAATGATATAGTTCAGGTGGCATATGGATATGGACTTTTCACAGGCGGACTGGGAGCTCATCAGGGTGCAACAAAGATTGGCGCCATGGTTATTCCAATGTCATCAGGAAACACACAGAGACAGATTATGATGATGAAAGAGCTTGGTGTTACTATGCTTTGTTGTACACCATCATATGCAACATATCTCGCAGAGACTATCAGGGAGATGGGAATTAAGCCGGAAGAACTTAAGCTGAAGGCTGGTATATTTGGTGCAGAGCCTTGGACAGAAGAAATGAGACAGCACTTAGAAGAGCTTCTTGATTTTGATGCAATGGATATATATGGTCTTACAGAAATAGGTGGTCCGGGTGTGGCATTTGAATGTATGGAAAAGGATGGCATGCATATTAATGAAGATCATGTTATTGCAGAGGTTATAGATCCGGTGACAGGCGAGCCGCTTCCTGACGGAACACCGGGTGAGTTGGTATTTACAACACTTACTAAGACGGGTACACCTATGATAAGATATAGAACACATGATATATGTACTCTTAAACATGGCACCTGTGGTTGTGGTAGAACAACAGTTAAGATGAGCCGTATAACAGGCCGTACAGATGATATGCTGGTTATTCGTGGTGTAAATGTATTCCCTAGCCAGATAGAAGCTGTTCTTATGGGTATCGAAGAAACATCAGCACATTATATGCTTGTTGTAGACAGAGTTAATTCACAGGATAAGCTGAAGGTTCAGGTGGAATTAAATGAGGATGTAGACATGACAGATACAGCGAAGCTGGATAAGATAGCTGCCGAGATAAAGAAGAGAATAAAAGCCATTCTTCTTATCAGTGCTACAGTAGAACTTCTTCCACCAAAATCAATCCCACGTTCAGAGGGAAAAGCAAAGCGAATAACAGATAACAGAAATACAGGTTTTTAATTGTTTTATTATGTCTTGAAATGGCTGATAGTGGGGGAAGTCAATGAATAATAACACATATAAAAAACTGGGTATACAAGTATGGAAAAATAAATACAGGCTGCTTCTGGTACAGATGGTATTTGGATTTTTGGCAGCCTATATATCAATTCCGGTAATAACAAAAGGTTTTTATCTGGTTATTAAGCTGTCAGGTTACAGCGCAATTACAAGAGAAAATTATCTTAAGATATTGAAAACACCGGGGGCATGTATATATGCAGCTGTAATTTTATTATTGTGCATGCTGATGACACTTTTCAATGTGGTTATGGTTGTTGTGTTGTTGGACAGAAATTGCAGAAACAGTAGAAAGAATGTATGGGATTATATAAAGCAGGTTGAAAAGCATTTTGCGCGATATATATTTTCTAAAAAGATATTAAGCTTATACTATTTTATTCCATTTATTGTGGCTGTATATATGCCTGCAATTATATTAATGTTTTATAATAATTCCGTGCTGAGCTTTCTGACTCATTACGTGCATGTGAAAATAGGCAGTGTATTGCAGTGGACGATTATACTTGTAATTTATCTTTTATCCATTGTATTTACAGTGTTCAGATTTCCTGTAATGAGATGGCTTATATTATCAGACAGGAGTTATAAACGGGTTTTAAGAGGTGCAAAGCCGGAAATCCGTTTATCACTTAAGCGCCTTAAAACATATCTGGTATGGGTTTTAGGTGTATGTCTTTTGTCTGTACTGCTCTATCTGGCATTAATATGTATTTGCATATTTGTGGTAAAACTAATGTCTCATGATAATAATATGCTGATTATTTTCTATGAGGTATATGGTAATATAAATATAATTATTATGATGTTGATAGCATTAATATGTGGTTTACTTAATTTTGGTGCTATAGCAGAACTTACAAAGGCATATATACCGGGGTATCAGAATCCACAGCCTGAGCTTAAGAAGAATAGTCGTATTGCACTTGCTACTGCATTTGTTTTGATATCGGTTGTGGCTATGTTCTTTTGTATTCAATTTATGCTGGGTGGAAAAGATATGACATATGTATCTTTGGGCAAGACACTTGTATCGGCTCACAGAGGAGCCAGTACGGAGGCACCGGAGAATACAATTCCTGCTATCCAAAAAGCAATAGATAATGAAGCTGATTATGTGGAGATAGATGTACGGCTTACTGCAGACGGACAGGTAGTGCTTATGCATGATGCAAGTACAAAGAGGACTACTGATGGCAAGATGAAGGTGGAGGATAGTACTTATGAGGAACTACTGACACTGGATGCCGGTTCGTGGTTTTCAGAGGAATATAAAGAAACACGTATACCAACTCTTGAAGAGGTTATTAAACTTTGCAAGGGCAGGATAATGATGAATATAGAACTTAAGCCGGCTGACAGCAGCGGAGCTTTAGAAGAAGCAGTGGCAAAGCTTATTACGGAATATAATATGGAAAGCCAGTGTATCGTAACTTCATTTAATCAGCGTTCGCTTCTGAAAATGAAAAGTATGAATAAAGGTATAGTTACGGGATATATATATACCTTCGGTTATAGTAATAATATAGAATATAAAGGTATTGATGTGCTAAGTATAAGCTCTAAATATCTGACAAGAGATGTAGTTGCAGGAGCTCATCGTAAAGGTATTATTGTTGCGGCATGGACTGTTAATACCAGCAGCGAGATGAGACGTATGGTTGCTATCGGAGTTGATAACATTATTACTGACAACATACCTCTTGCCAAAAAAACAATATATAAAAAAAGTGAAAATGAACTCAAGGATGTATGGAAGTATATTGCCTCCATATATACAAATTAAGAACTAAATATGATTTGTCTTTTATTCATAAGGATTTACATGTACCATACAGTGCTTGACCTGCGGGAAATTTGATTCGATGGCATGATGTACAGCCTCGGCAATCTCGTGGGCAGCTGTAAGGCGCATGTCGCCATCTACTGATATTTCAACATCTACATAGGCTTTGTTGCCAAACTGTCGTGTCATTATGCTGTCTACACGTTTTACACCATTTTGTTCATGTACTATTTCGCGTATTGCATTTATAGTTTCTTCATCACATGATGAGTCAACCATTTTGTTAAAGGCATCTTTGAATATGTCAAGAGCTGCAATTAAAATAAATATACATATAACGATGCTTGCAATAGAATCCATGACAGGATAGCCAAGTCTTGCAGCACCGATACCTATTAATGCACCTACAGATGATAAAGCGTCTGAACGATGATGCCATGCATCTGCCATAAGTGCACCTGAGTTTATTTTTTTTGCACCGGCTCTTGTATACCAGAACATAAGCTCTTTGACAATGATTGAGACTATTGCGGCGATAAGTGCAAGAATACCAGGCATAGCCAGTTCAGTATATTTACCGGATATGATTGTTTTTAATCCGCTGTAGCCAATGGCAATACCTGTAAGAAAAAGAACATCTGCAAGTATAATAGAAGCTACACATTCAAATCGTTCATGGCCATAAGGATGTTTTTCATCTGATTCCTTACCGGCAATGTTTACACCGATTATTACAATTATTGTGCTGAATACATCTGAAGCAGAATGAACAGCATCAGATATCATGGCACTTGAATGAGCAATAAATCCGGCAAATGCCTTTGCAAGTGATAAAACAATATTTGCAATTATGCTGACTGCAGATATCTTCATAGCTATCTGCTTTTCTGATTTTCCAGACGTTGTATTGATATCATATTGCTGATTTGCGTCATCAGTATCTTTTTTTGTGTTCGAAACCATAAAAAATTCCCCCTGTATTCTTATATCTAATTTTATGGAAAAATATATATTTGCAAATTATAGCATACAGCGTAGTGGTTAGTAAATTGAAACATCTTGATTTTTATCAGCTTTTTGTGTAGAATTTTGATTGTTCACATACTAATTTTTACTTAATTATATATTTTCAGAAAAAAGAATATGAACAGAAAGGGTAGCAAAAATGAATAATTATGAATTAGGCGCATTTATTGTCTATTTTGTTCTTGTTATTGGCGTAGGTATTTATTTTTTCATCAGGTCAAAACGAGAAGCAGGAGAAAAAGCATATTTCCTTGGTGGAAGAAATATGAATGGTTTGGTTGCGGCTCTCAGTGCCGGAGCTTCAGATATGAGCGCATGGGTGCTTATGGGACTTCCGGGAGCTATTTATATTGGTGGTTTCAGTGAGATATGGATATCCGTTGGTTTATTGATAGGTACAGTATGTGCATGGGTATTTGTCGCACCAAGACTTAGACGTTTTTCTATTAAATATAATGATTCAATTACAATACCGCAGTATCTTACAAACAGATTCAAAACAGATAATAAGGTATTGCAGATTATATGTGCAGTTATATTTGTTATTGCATATTGTATATATGCAGCATCAAGCATAAAGGCATGTGGTACACTTTTTAATACAGTTATGGGAGTAGATGAAAAAGGCGCAATGATTGTTGCGGCAACCATTATCGTAGTATACACATTCCTTGGCGGCTTTAATGCAGTATGCTGGACGGATTTCTTTCAGGGACTTCTTATGCTGGCAGCACTTATGACTGCGCCGATTATTGCAGTTATAGCTATGCAGGGAGCGGGCTTTGTAAAACCGACAGATGTACTCCCTGATAATTATTATAATATATTATCCGGTGGGACATTGGATAAAGCAAGTATTATAACAATATTGTCAGGTCTTGGCTGGGGACTTGGATATATGGGAATGCCACATATTCTCGTAAGATATATATCAATTAAGTCAGAAAAAGAAATGAAGAAATCAAGAATTGTTGGAAGTTGTTGGACAGGTATTATTCTTCTTATGGCTACGGTTGTAGCTATAGTAGGTAGAATGTATTTCGGAGATGCACTTGTAGGAAATGAGTCAAATATATTTATTAGTATGGTGAGAACTGTATTTCCTGCACTTATAGCCGGAATTTTACTTTCGGCAATACTTGCAGCATCTATGAGTACGGCGGATTCACAGCTTCTTGCGTCATCATCTGCTTTTGCATCAGATGTGTATAAACCTGTATTTCGTAAAAATGCATCAGATAAGGAAATGCTCTGGGCAGGACGTATAGTTGTGATTGTAATATCCATAGTTGCTTTAATTATTGCAATGAATCCTGCATGCAGCAGTATTATGGATCTGGTAAGCAATGCATGGGGAGCATTTGGTTCTGCATTTGGTCCGGCTATTATACTTTCACTTTACTGGAAGCGCCTTACATATTCAGGAACACTTGCATCTATCATAGTCGGATTTACAGTCGATGCAGTATGGTTTAAGTGTTTTGCTGCTTCAACAGGACTTTATGAGATTATACCGGGATTTGCAGCAGGACTTATTACAGCTGTTATTGTATCGCTTATTACAAAAGCGCCTTCAGAGGATGTTATTAATACATTTGAAGAAGCAAAGAAGCCTACAGTGGATGAATAACATCCACTGCTACGGCAGATTTGTATTGCCCTTTTGTTGAATTGCCATACGGTATTCAACAGGTGTACTGCCAACAAGAGCTTTGAACTGTTTTGAGAAGTAACTGGAACTGGCGAAGCCGCAATCTAAAGCAATATCAGTCACAGGGATATCTGTGGTGGAAAGCAACTGGGCAGCGGTAAATATACGTCTTCGTCTGATATATTCCATAGGGCTGTAATGCAGATAACGGCTGAAAATGCGCTGGCATTCTCTGGGGCAGATATTTACCGTATCGGCAATATCCCTGACGGTTACATTTTGTTTTATATGTTCATCAATCCAAGCCAGCATTTGCTTTATGCGTGTCTCCTGAATGGTAGGCATGCTTCTTGATGATATAATCTGACTTTTCTGTTTTATATGTAGCAATATACTTGATAAAGCATCTCTTACCTGAAATTCATATCCGGGCAGTTCTTCAATACAGGCATTAAAAGCCCGGTTGAACTGTGTAAAATATTGGTCATCATCTTTTCCCTGTTGAAATTTAAGAAATGAAGGCCCTTTAGTGAGTAATGGTCGGACATACATTGTATCAAATATACTTCCGGGTGTACCACTTACAATGCCTGAATCAAATACAAAGGAATGGTATGTACATGGGGATTGGACAATTCCGGTAAAGGAATGGATGACATCACTATTGATAAAGCAGCCTTCTCCTGCTTCAATTCTATAAATATTATCACCAACGCCAATTTGTACAGTGCCCTCTAATAAGAGAAAAATTTCCAATTCGTGATGCCAGTGGGATGGAATGCAGCTGGCAATAAATTGATGTATATCTCCATAGTTTGCAATTAAATCAAACAATTGCAAACCCTGTTCCTGAAGTTCTTTTCCGTGGCAATCTATGTGTATAAAATTTCTATTGCGTATCATAGAAGCTCCTTTTTGTCGTTTTTGTTATAGTATACACCGCTTATGTGAAAGCAGCAATTCCTTTTCGATAATATAATATAGTTTGAAAAGACAGAGATATAGTGTGTTAAAAAGGCAAATTTTTATAATAGACAGATTTGGGGAAAGGAAGTAGATTTTTATGCAGAATATACGCAAATGTCGTGTTCTTGATATGACAGAAGGCAGTCCGTTTCAACTGTTGTTGAAGTTTTCCCTGCCGCTTTTTTTAGGTAATTTGCTACAGCAGCTTTACAATCTGGCAGATACATCTATTGCAGGTAATTTACTGGGAGATGGAGCTTTGGCACAGCTTGGAGCTACTGCTGCACTTTACGGTCTTATTACGAATTTTGCATTTGGATTAAATAATGGACTTGCATTGACGGTGAGCAGACATTTTGGAGCGGGAAATCAAAAAGAAATGAAAAAGTCAGTTTGCTGGATGGTAAGCCTTTCTGTGATATCAAGTATAGTGTTGACGGCATTTTTTTTGATGTTCAGAGACTCTTTCCTGAAGATGCTTCAGATACCTGAAGAGACTGCAGCGGGAGCTATGAGCTATCTGACAGTTATTCTGGCGGGTATTCCATTGACAATGGTATATAATCTTGAGGCTGCATTGCTTCAGGCTGTTGGAAACAGTTTTACACCATTAATCTTTCTATTCTGCAGCAGTGTCCTTAATGTAGGGCTGGATTTCCTGTTTATGGGTCCGTTGGGATTGGGAGTACAGGGAGCAGCTATAGCAACTGTGATGGCGCAGGGGATAAGTGCTGTATTAGGATTCTTTTATATTTTTAAAAATTATCCGGAACTTCGGTTTGGAAAGCAGGAGTACTGTGTAAAACCTCGTTTTGTTTTGGAAATGCTTTGGACAGGTATGAGTATGGCACTTATGAGTACTATCTATAATATAGGAAGTGTTGTTTTGCAAAGCAGTATAAATGCTCTGGGCAGTACATATATTGCAGCACAAGTGGGAGGCCGCCGGTTGGCAGAGTTGTTCTATATTCCGGGAATTGCTTTGGGAACAGGCGTTGCTACTTATGCCAGTCAGAATTGTGGTGCGAACCGACGTTACCGAATCACAAAAGGTGTTAAAGCAGCCATGCTGATGTATGGAGCGTGGTGGGTAGTTGCAGTACTGTTTACATTTACACTGGCACCTGCTGTTGTAAAGCTTATTACGGGAAGTGACAGCACAGAAGTTATTTACAATGCTGTGCTTTATCTGAAGATTAGCATACCAATGATTCCACCTATGGCAGTACTTGTAATTTTACGAAATGCATTACAAGGAATGCAGCACTCGGTTGCTCCGCTTTTTTGCAGTGCATTAGAATTGATTGGTAAGATAGTTTTTGCACTTTGGATTGTTCCGTCTGTTGGATATATTGCAGTATGTATATGCGAACCTGTTACATGGGTTGTCTGCTGTATGTTCATTCTGGGTGCTACATTTATGTGTCGTAATGAGTTCAATGGTGAAAGACAAATGATTTTTTCAAACTAATTTATATAAATTAAAAAAACCACTCCGTAAGGTGTGGTTTTTTTAAACAACAAAGAGAAAAATTATTTTGTTTGAAGAACTATATTTAATATACAATAGATTTGTGAATAGAATATTAACAAGAATTAAATGGTTTGTGAAAGATAAGTTGCTTTAATATGAATTTTTTCGACATAAGCAGACTTTTAGCTTAATAAAATTCAATTTATATGGCTTTTCTATGGAAAAACAATAAATAATGTGCTATAACAGATACTAGGCGCAAAGTAATTTGCGATTGTACTTATTTTACCTGAAAGGAAGTAGAGGAGAATGGATAAGAAAAATATTGACTGGGCAAATCTTGGATTTGGATATGTAGAAACAGACAAAAGATTTGTATCAAATTATAAGAATGGAGCATGGGATGAAGGTGTTTTGACAGAGGATTCCAAGGTTGTGATAAGCGAGTGTGCCGGAGTACTTCAGTATGCGCAGACAATATTTGAGGGATTAAAGGCATATACGACTGAAGATGGAAGAATCGTATGTTTCCGTCCTGATTTGAATGCAAGCAGATTGGCAGACTCGGCAAGACGACTTGAGATGCCTGTTTTCCCTGAGGATAGATTTGTAGAGGCAGTTGTTGAAACTGTTAAGGCAAATATCGGATATGTACCACCATATGGTTCAGGAGCAACTCTTTATATCAGACCATACATGTTTGGTTCAAATCCTGTTATTGGCGTAAAGCCTGCTGAAGAATATCAGTTCAGAGTTTTCTGTACACCTGTTGGTCCTTATTTTAAGGGTGGCGCAAAGCCTATTACTATCAAGGTTTCAGATTTCGACAGAGCGGCACCTCATGGAACAGGTCATATAAAGGCTGGTCTTAATTATGCCATGAGTTTACATGCTATAGTTACAGCTCATCAGGAGGGATTTGATGAGAATATGTATCTTGATGCTGCAACAAGAACAAAGGTAGAAGAGACAGGTGGCGCAAACTTTATTTTTGTAACAAAGGATGGCAAGGTTGTAACTCCTAAATCAGACAGTATTCTTCCATCTATTACAAGACGTTCGCTTATGGTAGTTGCAAAGGATATTCTCGGACTTGAGGTTGAGCATAGAGAAGTATACTTTGATGAATTAAAGGATTTTGCTGAGTGCGGATTGTGTGGAACTGCTGCAGTTATTTCACCTGTTGGTAAGATATATGACCATGGAAAAGAAATCTGCTTCCCAAGCGGTATGGAAGAAATGGGACCTGTAACAAAGAAATTGTATGATACTCTTACAGGTATTCAGATGGGAAGGATAGAAGGTCCTGAAGGTTGGATTAAAGTTATTCAGGGTTAATATGTTATATTCTGACATATTTATGAGTTGATGTGCTGACAATCCCTTTGACTTTTGGACAAAGGGTAGTTGATTTGAATAATATAAAACCCCATAAGACTGTATAATATACTGACTATATATTTAATGCTCAGTGTATCATATATGGCTTATGGGGTTTTTATAATTTGAGACAGGCGTTATTGAATTAATGATTTTACTCTAAAAAGTTTATTGATATTTAATTGACAAGGCAGATTTCAGGGGGTATGATTGCAAATGCCTGTAATATGTTGGAAATATAAATTGATATATGTTATCAATTTATAAGCTGACAATTATGGGTTTTACATATTTTTAGGAAGGAGTTAAAAAAATGCAGATTTTTAGGAATCTAAAACCATATTGGAAATCAATCATCGTTATATTTCTGCTGTTGATTGTTCAGGCATATTGTGATTTATCTCTGCCGGATTACACATCAAGGCTGATTGATACCGGTATACAAAACCATGGCATAGAGCATTGCTCGCCGGAACAGATACCGGAGAAAGCATATACGATAATAGATGGATTTATGGCGGATGAGGCTGACAGAACTATTTGGGAACAATATTATAAATCGGGTAATGATGGATATTACTACATGACGGATGAGGGTAAGGAAAATATAGATAAGCTGGATGATGTATGTATGATTCCGCTTATGATGTATTACTATCCTTACAGTATGGCAGAAGCAGAAGAAGATAATGAGATTAAGTCAATGCTTGAAGCATCAGGTATATCTCTTGATGACATGCCTGCTGATATGTGGATGGCGTTAGGACAGCAGATGAAGCCTACAGTTGATGCTATGGCTGATAGTATGGGAGAAGATTATCTGAAATCGGCATCTATAGCATGTACAATAACATGTTATGACAGCTTTGGGTATGATTATGACAGTGCACAGATGCATTATCTGAAGATAGCAGCAGTGAAGATGCTTGCAATGACGCTTCTCATGGTATTTACTGCTGTTATGGTAGGCCTTGTTGCGTCAAGGGTAGCTGCAGGTGTAGGTTGTAATTTAAGAGAAAATGTGTTTAAAAAGGTTATTACTTTTTCCGATGCGGAAATTAATAAATTTTCTACTGCATCACTGATAACACGTTCGACAAATGATGTACAACAGATACAGATGGTTACCGTTATGCTGCTTAGGATGGTACTTTATGCTCCGATTATGGCAGTTGGAGGTATCTTGAAGGTTGCAAATACAGGTGCCGGTATGGGCTGGGTTATATTTATAGCTGTAGCCGCAATTACTATTTTAATTGTGACCCTTATGATTATAGCTATGCCTAAGTTTAAACTTATGCAGTCGTTAGTAGACAGAGTAAATCTCGTATCCAGAGAAATACTCACAGGTATTCCTGTTATACGTGCTTTTGGACGAGAAAAACGTGAGGAAGAGCGTTTTGATGAGGCAAATAAAGCTTTGACAAAGACTACTTTGTTTGTAAACAGAGTAATGACATTTATGATGCCACTACTTATGTTCATTATGTATTGTATTACTATATTAATAGAATGGGTTGCTTCCCATAAGATAGATGAAGGTGTGCTTCAGGTAGGTGCCATGACAGCATTTATAACATATACAATGATGATTATCATGTCATTCCTTATGCTTAGCATGATGTCTATTATGCTCCCTAGAGCAAGTGTGGCTGCAAACAGAATACAGGAAATTCTTGATACAGAGAATACTGTGCTTGA
>JBJEMQ010000084.1:0-3067 GCA_051879755.1 Coprococcus sp.
CTATAGATATATACAAAGCGGATGCCGAAAGATTTCTGATAATAGATGGTAAGATTATGCCTTCATTTGCTTCCATTGAAGGCATGGGAGCAAAGGCGGCGCAGCAGATACAGGAGGCAGCGGCCAAAGGCAGATTTATATCAAAGGAGGAACTGGCTTCTAGAGCTAAGATAGGAAAGAGTACTATTGAGAAATTATCTGAGCTGGGAATTCTTAATGATATGCCTGATACTAATCAGTTGACATTTGATTTTATATAGGTGATAGATAAGGGCGGTTATGATTAACCGCCCTCTGTACTTTAATGTGCCATCTTATAATACTTATCCAGAATCTTATTAGCTTTCTTGTCATCTAAAACGCATTTGTTGTTAATAGCAGTTTTAACAAGCTCGTCAAGTGCCGCATCCCTAAGCGCCGCATCTTTTATATTAATTGTAGCAAGCTCTGTATATGCTGCCATCTTTTTTGTTAAAGTACCATATTCAGCCGGTATCATCCTGTCTATCATATTTTTTATTTGTTTTGATACATTTGTACTGTTTCCACCTGTTGTAATTCCTACTACCAGGTCATCCCTGACAACTACACCCGGGAACAGAAAGCTTGATAAAGCTTTATTATCACTGACATTTACAGGGATTTTCTTCTCATTGCAGTAATTGCCTATTTTTTCATTTATTTCCGGTCTTCTTGTTGCAGCTACAACAATATCAGCATTGTCAAGAACTTCAAGAGTAAGATTATTTTCATGAATATTTATCCCTCTTATCTGTTTTATCTCATCGCAGATACGTGGCGCAATAACAGCAATCTTTGCACCAAAATAGAGCAGTGAATTAATCTTTCTAAGTGCTGTCTTTCCACCACCAACTACTATTATTTTCTTTGTCTCAAGATTTACAAACATAGGAAAATATGGCATATAGATAACCTCCAAACATAATTTCTTTTTTTTACTCATATAATACATAGATTATAAAATAGGTTGATAAAAATGGCAAATGGAAATAGTAAAGGAAATTTAAAGATACAAATAACAAACAGTAATCTGTATATACCCGTTGAAAATGCAGAAATTGAAATATCTTATCAGGGTAATCCGGATGAAATAATAGAAAAAGTAAAAACTGATGAAGACGGTATAACTGAAGATATAGAACTTGAATCACCGCCTTTAGAATATAGCATGGCGCCAAGCGATAACCAGCCGTATGCTGAATATAATCTGAAAATAACTGCGAAAAACTTCGATTCACAAATTGTAACAGGAGTTCAGATATTTGAAGGCCAGCATGCTATACAACCTGTAGCACTAACACCTGCAGTAAGCTATGAGGATATATATAATCCGACTGTAATCGGAGCACATACTTTGTGGGAACAATATCCACCTAAAATAGCCGAAAGCGAAATAAAAACTGTAGCCGAAACTGGCGAAATCGTCTTAAGCCGTGTAGTTATTCCTGAAACCATAGTAGTACATGATGGAGTTCCCAGTGACAATACAGCAAAAAATTATTATGTACCATATAAAGAATATATCAAGAATGTTGCTTCAAATGAAATCTATGCAACCTGGCCTGACGCAGCACTGCGTGCAAATATTCTTGCAATTATGTCTATTACATTAAACCGGGTTTATACGGAGTGGTACCGGGGCCACCATTCATTCGTGGTTATAAAAATATTATTTTTGATGATATTAAATATAGACATGGGCTTTTCGAAATTCCAATATCAAGGTGTATGGTAAGACATTTAACAGATATCAAGGTGCGGGCTTATGATTGACAAATCTCAAAAAAGAAGTTATGATAATGAAAAGGGAAAGCTACCGATAGGCGGCTAGTCCGGATAAATAATTAATTATGAAAATAATCGCCTAGTTGTCCAGACCGAGGCGATTATTTTTTTCGTGAATTACGTCCGATTGTATATCCAAGTCCAAATGCTGTCAGTACTAAACTGAATACAGCAATGAAACTATCAATAGTCATCATGGCAACATCCCTCTCTTGTACAAATTTCATATGTAAATATGATTTCTATATAAACAGAGGGTCACAGTCCCTCTAGTGAAGGACTAACCGCCTACCGCTTTGGTAACTTTCCGTGTGAACAGTATATCAAAACTGTGTAAGATAAACAATAAATATTTGCTTATATGGTAAAAAATAATTACCGAATGTGACAAGCTCTGAAAGAATACTATTGTAGTAAATGGTATTAGGGAGCTTGCCATGACAAATGCAACAGCCTATCAAAAAAAAGAGATTAAGAATAAGGAAATGAAAGTATATTTAGAATTTCCGGAACCAACAGAAAATGATAATCAAATAAAAAAAGAGGTTAAAGATATTCTTACTAATGCTTTGCAGGAACACATGAAAAAATCTCATAACCTAAAAGCAGATATATTCTTTCCTGCTCCACAGAAAGGAGTGTGAGCAACAATGCAAAGAAAAAAAGTTCGCATTTTACTTCGGGTAAGTTCTAATCAGCAGTTGGAGGCGGATGGAGATTTGAGCGTACAAAGACAATTAGTAACAGAATATGTTACAAGCCATAGTGAATGGGTACTTGATAGCAAGGAATACTTTGAAGGAAGCAACAGCGGATATAAAAATGCTGTATCGGATAGAGATATTCTGCAAGAGGTCTACAAGGATGCAGAAGCTAAAGAATTTGATATATTAGTTGTATATAAAGATGACCGACTAGGCAGACGTATGTGGGAAATAGGCGGATATGTAATGTCATTAAAAAGTTTAGGAGTTGATATATATACTGTCAAAGATGGGTGTATTTCTCCGGAATCGGATGATATTATGGGGCAGATGGTTCTTGCATTACGGTATGGTAATGCACAGAAATCAAGCTCCGACACAGGACAGCGAGTAAAGGACACCGCACAGAAGCTAGTACAGAAAGGAAAGTTCATGGGTGGTTCTGCTCCGTTTGGATATACCCTTGAATACTCTGGTGAAATCAGTAAGCATGGACGAGCCTTAAAACATCTTGTAATTAGTCCAGAACAAGCCGAGGTTGTAAAGTATATTTATCA
>JBJEMQ010000085.1:0-3059 GCA_051879755.1 Coprococcus sp.
TAACTTGCACCCGCTTTGGCAGAGTGCCGGGCACTTAAACTCATATATTATGTCTGCTTTACTTATATCTGATTGAGGAATTGCATCCTGTATATTATTAATCATAACAGAAAGAGGTCTTCCGTATTCTTCTGTCCTGTCAGTTACCCATTCACCTGTAAGGTCATTATATACTCCCTCATGTTCAGGTTCTGTAGTTGCTTCTGTTGTATCCATAAATTCTGATTCGCCTGTAGTTACTTCTACTTTTTCTGTAGTATCACTTTTGTCTTTGCCGCAGCCACATAAACACATGCTCATAGCAGCTATTGCAGTAATAATAAGTCCTGTCTTATATCTCTTCATAATCTCTGGTATATCCTTTCATAGTAAGTATTTGTTCCTGTTTGGTTTCCATAAGCTTCCGCTCTTCTTCTTCCATATGGTCATATCCAAACAAATGAAGCATACTGTGAGCCACAAGAAATGCCAGTTCCCTCGTTCTACTGTGATTATAGGCTTCTGCCTGCTCATACACCTTGTCCATAGATATAACTATATCTCCAAGAAGAAGCTCACCTGTCTGCATATTAAAATATTCTGCGTCGTTAATATTCAAATGACTGAAATCTCCCGGAGTAATATAATCAACAAGAGGAAATGACAATACATCTGTTTCATTATCAATCTGCCTCTGTTCATTGTTAATCTCTTTTATCGTTTCATTATCAGTTAATATAACATTTACTTCGCATTTATATGGGCAACCCACATATTCAATGGATTGTTCGATTATTGAACTGATAACAAATTCGTATTTTTTTATTGTAATATCACCATATTCATTTTCAATATTATATGACCTATATCTCCTCAAGTCTCAAGTCCGAAATCATTATCTGTTCCGACTTTGTTTTTTATGATTTGTATTTTTATTATCTGTTTTTATTTTATTTTGTTTTATTCTGTTTTCATAATCCTCATATGCATTTACAATCTTCTGAACAAGCGGATGCCTTACAACATCAAGACTGGTCAGTCTGCACACACTAATTTCGTCTACGTTCTTAAGTACATTAAGTGCTACTTCAAGACCTGATTTTGTTTCAAAAGGCAAATCCTTCTGTGACAAATCGCCTGTTATAATTGCCTTAGAGCCAAAACCAATACGAGTCAGAAACATTTTCATTTGTGCAGGTGTTGTATTCTGCGCTTCATCAAGTACAATGTATGCATTATCAAGTGTTCTTCCTCTCATATATGCAAGAGGGGCTACTTCTATCAGCCCTTTTTCCATATTTTTTACAAAAGAATCTCCTCCCATAATTTCATACAGTGCATCATATAAAGGTCTTAGATAAGGGTCAACCTTACTCTGAAGGTCTCCCGGGAGAAAACCAAGCTTTTCTCCTGCTTCTATAGCAGGCCTTGTAAGGATAATTCTGTTTACCTCGTTATTTTTAAAAGCTGTTATAGCCTTTGCCATGGCAAGATATGTTTTACCTGTTCCTGCCGGACCAACTCCAAATACAATCATGGATTTATCAATAGCATTTACATATGCTTTTTGTCCCATAGTTTTTGGCTTAATTGGTTTGCCATTTGTTGTATGACAAATAATATCCCTATCCAATTCAGCAATATTTTCTCTATTTTCCTTTGGATGATTTGTTACAACAGATATAATATAGTCGACCTTCTGTTCATCTATTGCAGTACCTCTGTCAGCAATGGCAAATAATTGTGTCAGCACAGATGATGCCATATCAACACCAGCTTTGTCACCTGATATTTTAAGTTTATCATCACGTAATATCATGGTAACCTGAAATGCTTTTTCTATTTTTCTGGCATTAGAATCAAATTGTCCAAATACATTCTGTACATATTCAGTTGTAACAGTCATTGACTTTGAATATTCACTCAATAACAGTATCCTCTTTTCTTATATCAAATTCTTTTGAGATGCCTATGTTCTCCAAAGTGCGTATACCGCCACTGGCTATACATTTATCATCTATAATTGATATTTTAACATTATTTTCAAGTATTTGCACCCCTTTTTCTTGTAAATCACAAATATATGATGCAAGTCTTTCATTTGCAATCTCTACAGCTTCCTCTTCTGAATATTTTTCCATAACGAGACTATATTCTCTGTAACTGTTTTTTTTATATCCAAATGGTAGATAAAAGCTTTCACCTATATGAGGTCTTTTTTCATCTGATATGGTGTCATATAGACTATAGTTTACATTTGCTGTATATAGCTTGAGTTCATAACCGAATAAGCTGAATGTATAATCAGATTTATTATTACCACTATATTCTTTTTTATAATGTTGAAGCGTGAATTCTTCATTATATGTAATCTCTGTTATTCCTTTTATTTCTGCCTTTGCAGGAACATAATGAGTATCCATTATTTCAGCATTATCATCATATAGATTTACTGTTCCTGATACAAGAATATCACCTTTTTTCACATCATCACCGGCTTTTACAACAGGTGTTCCTTCACTTGTTATAATGGAATATATGGAACAATCTTTTAATGCTATAACATTAGATGGTACGGTAAGACTTGTATCAGTAAATACATCAAGTGTTTCTTTTACATCTACATAAAGGCTCGTTCCGCGTACAGCACATGATATCCACGCCAATTCAGAAAAATCCTCACGTAACTGTCTTTCTAGTTCTATAGTGTCGATTTTATTTTTATAAGTGCCATAAAAAATATCCATTTTTTCAAGTGCTTCAAGTATCTCATCCTTAGTATAGTCATCTTCACCTGATATAGAAATATTCCATATAAAAAGTGATTGTATATAGATAAATGCAGCGAAAATAAGTATTCCAATTATCAACGAAAAGCGTTTTTTGTTTTTATTTATAAGTATCGGTAATCCATATTTGGCTTCTATTTTGTAAGCAGCATCAGCCTTTTTAGCTATTTTGTCCATTTTATCAATATCTTTTAAATTTATAAAAAAAACACATACGTCAGGATTTTCACTTATACCCCATACGTTTATCATTTTGTTTTTCATGAGGTTAAGTAATCTTGTATGTATACC
>JBJEMQ010000086.1:0-3058 GCA_051879755.1 Coprococcus sp.
TACCAAAACAATTAGATGCTACTCCATTTCCTAAATATATGAAAAGTGCCGTCAAATTACAATTTAAGGTTTTATTTTACTATTTCTACTTTTCTATTGACACAGATTGGCATTTGGCATATATTTATATCGTAAGTAGTAAGTAATAAGTAATAAGTAAAAACGGAGGACTATATGAAAGAATTAACACTAACTCAAGAATATTTTATCTGCGCAGTAAATGAAAAAGGTGTTTTACCAAGTTATAGGCACGAAGCAGTAGCTTGTTTAATCGCAAGCGGAATATTAGAAATGCAGTTTGAAAAATGTGTTCGTATAGAGAACAAGAAAGTATCAATATGTTCTAAACTTCCTGACAATTTGCTTTATCTAAAACCACTTTATGATGTTATTGATCAGCCAAAACCTATAAAAATAGAAAAGCTGGCAGAAATTTATACAATTACATTTACAGACAGGAAATTACATGAACTTATAGATTCAATTATGATTCCATTAAAGAAAGCAGATGTAGTTGTCCCTGTAAAATCCGGACTTCTGGGCAACAAGGAAAGCTATGCACCAAAAAGAGAATGTATAAATAACATAATTGAAAAAATCCGCGCCGAGCTGTTAGAAAAAGGTACAATTTCTGAAGATGTTATTGCTTTAACCTCACTTTTGGATAAAGCCGGATGTTTAAAAGAATACTTTTCTAAATTTGAACAAAAAGAATTAAGTTCCAGACTTGTTGAAATCAGAACCAGCCAAGCCGGAACTATAGTAAAAGAAATGATTGACTATATTGATAGTCTGCTAGCCTGTATGATGATTTCGGCTATTATTTAGTTCAGAGGTAGAATATGTCAAGGCAACGAAGTATAGAAGTAATTGAAAATTCAGAATATGTCACAATTGGAGAACTTGTCCGATTAACAGATACCCGATATAGTACACTTAAATACTATACAGAGGAAAATATGCTTCCTTTTGAACAAAATGACACAAATCTGACGAGAAGATACAAACGTGTAGAAAGTGTTAAACGCATATCACATATTAAAAAAATGCGTGCGGACGGTAAGACGATTCCTGAAATAAAGGAAGCTCTAAGAGCAAATAATTCTTGAATTATTAATGCTCTTATGCTACTGTTTATAAATTGAATTATATTATGAATGGAGGTTTTAACTTGAGTAGAATTGATGACGTAAGAAGTGAAATGATGGCTGCCATGAAGGCACATGACAAAGAAAGAAAGGATGCCTTGTCTGCCCTGCTCACAGCACTAAAAAACAAATTTATAGATAAGCGTGCAGACCTGACTGAAGAAGAAGAAAATGAAGTAGTCCTTAAAGAAATCAAACTGGCAAAGGAAACCATCGAAACAACACCGGCAAACCGCACTGATATAATAAATGAGTGCAAAGCAAGAATAGCGGTATTTGAGGAATTTGCCCCTAAAATGATGGACGAGGCTGAGATAAAAGAAGTTATTGTTTCAGTACTTTCAAGTCTTGGCATAGATACTCCTACTGCTGCCGACAAGGGCAAAATCATGAAAGAGCTTATGCCAAAAGTAAAGGGTAAAGCTGACGGCAAGCTTGTTAACAATGTACTTTCTTCTATGATGAAATAATTAATTTAAAAAAACAGCCATATCATATAAGAACAATTCGGTCCCCGAAATACTCCTATATGATGTGGCTGTATTTTTTATCTTTTCTTCATTACTTCAACAAATGCATCTTTCTGGCCAATTTCACTATCAAGGTACCTTTCGGTAATGCCTCAAGTTCTTCCTCGGAGTATCCTCCTACTTTAATAATTGCTATCACATAAAATATGATTGCCAGAATAATTGCTGCAAATAAACTTACAATATTTATATGAACAATCGTATATATAAGCTTATATGAGCCAAACGCGATAACTCCCATAAAAAGTGATGCTATGGTTGGTGCAAGATATATTCTTTTATAATCAATTCTTGCTTTCTGATATTTTCGTACAGAAGAAGAATTGAATAAGCACATAAGCCATGAATAGAATATTGTTCCAATTACAAGAGCATATAAATTTAAGTCAGTATATTTGACCAATAATGCAAGCAAAATCAAGTTAAGCAGCAATGCTATCGTTGCATTCTTTACAGGCTCCATAACCTTGCCTATACCCTGTAGTACACTTGTCGTAACTGTTGAAAGTGAATAAAATACAATTGCTATACATCCCAACGTCAGTGATTTGGCCGCAGCAGGATCTGCTCCCGGAAACAGCAGATTCATAATTGGCTCAGCAAGGACTCCCATACCTACAGCACACGGAATAGTTACAAGCATCGTAATACTAAGGGCTTCATTAAGAAGATGATTAGATGCTTTTATATCTCCTTTTGTATATGCTCCTGATATATTAGGAATAAGTGCAATACCAATAGATGCTGCAATAGCAACCGGAACATTCATAAGCACAACAAACTGTCCTGAGTATATTCCATAAAGATTTACCTGTGTTACTTCATCCATACCCTTAGTATCAAGTATCGAATAAAATACATGCATATCCACAGTTGGAACAATATTATAAACAAAAGCTGCAATAATAATTGGTGTCATTATCACAACAATTTGTTTAAAAAGCTTGCCATACGATTCTACATTTGCATTTTTATCCTGTTCAATAGACTCATTTATCTCCTTACGCTTGCCTGCATATGCTAAAAGCATAAATATAATTCCACACAATACACCTGCTCCCGTACCCATAGCACTTCCGGCAGCGCCATATTTGGCATGTTCTGTTGTTCCTGCCGCAAATGGGCGCGACAACATATATGCCGCGACTACACTTACCACAGCATTTGCAATCTGTTCAAGTATCTGTGATATAGATGTAGGAACCATATTATTATATGCCTGAAGATATCCTCTGAATATAGCGAGAAAACCCGATAAAAATATAGTTGGTGCAAGAATACGCAGACTTATTATTGCATTTACCTTTGCACCTACAAATACCGGTGCAAAGACATAGGTAATAACCGCTGCTACACCGCCGGCAACAACTACATACATAA
>JBJEMQ010000087.1:0-3056 GCA_051879755.1 Coprococcus sp.
GCAACTATCAAATATCGTAGAAGATAAAACTTTTGCCAGATATAAAGACTACACTTATGAATTTCTTGTATGGGGCGGCCACAGTGTCATTGTTAAATGGATTAATAAGGAAAATCGAGAATCTCCCGACGAACTTGCAGAATTCATAAATAAAGTGTTCATACGTATAGGAATAGACGCTTGAAACCTCTTGTCATTTAAGGATTTTTTCTGCCCCGGTACTCTGTTGGTGACATGCCCATGACCTTACGAAAAGCAATCGCAAATTTACTTGGGCTGTCATACCCCACTTCCCCTGCCAATTCTGCAATGCTTATATCTCGTTTGGCAATCAACACCTCAGCGGCATAATTCATGCGATAATTCATAAGCCAGCTCCCAATTGGCATACCGTAAACGGTTTTAAAACATTTTTTCATCGCTGTGATTGGAATATCAAACTTCTCTGACAACTGTTCCTGCGTGAAATTTTCCTCTTTATGCTCTGTAAGGAAATTCCTAATTGCTTTTGTCTTTTCTACCTGAGACTTGTAAAAATAGGGTTTTTCATCAGGTGTTTTAGGTAATTCCAAAGCATATAAATACAAAAATAATTCAAGTATTTTTATTTTAAAATAAGGTATTTTTATTTTCTCAGGTACACTATAAAGTTCACCAAAAATATGCTCGATAGAACATGCATCATGTATCACTGTAGGATGAGCGTCCTTGCAGAATTTTTGCTGCAACTCCCGCAAATCTACAGGAAAATCTTTAAACTGCTCGTGAATTGATTTGTCTGCTATTTTCATATCTATTGAAATAGTTATGCCATGGTAATGAGAAAGTGGCATGTCAAATTTACCGGTATGCGTAAGCCTTCTGTCAAATTTTAAATCTCCAGCTTCCACATAAGAATAAGCGTCATTCTTTGCAGCATACTCAAGCCTACCTTCTCTGCAATGATCAATGCAGAATAAATCTGTACTCGGTTTATAATCAGAGTCATACTGGTTCATATGGAAATCGTTGTACATCAGCTCTATCCCCGGGAATACATCATAAATTGTCATACTCCCATCACCCTTTTCATTTCTAAACTGAAAAACTTTACAGCCGTTACTTTCGGCAATTGGTAATAAATCTGCTGTTTTTTCCATACAAGCCTCCGTTTTACTTTTTAAGATGTTTTTTAACTATCTTATCACCAATCCAGCATCCTGCAAAGGTACATATAACTGTAGCTATCATCAGCACAATCATTACTGGAACATTTACTGCATTCATGACCTTATCCAGGATTGGTCCTGTTCCAAATGAGCTATCTGCATATAAAGCAGTATATGCCTCTTTCATGCATATAAATGGAAGATATTCGCCAAAAGCAAGTCCTAAAAGTGCCATACTGCTGCCTATTGCTTTAGCGATAAATTTATCCTTTCCAATTACAGCCATTAACACCTCACCAATAATACCGCCTGACAAAGTGCAGAAGAACATCATTCCATAAGGAGCCATCGTGAAAAGGCAAATTCCAAGAAGTGCCGAACTGATCACAATACCGCCCTTAATTTCAAGCTTTGAGAACATCGCCATATAGATAATTCCTCCAACAATGCCCAAAATACATGGCATTACAATAAGAACCGGCGGCAAAAATCCAATTGTACATCCAATAAGGAATGCTACCACTACCCATAATGCACTGAAAATTCCGATGCGAATCAATCCTTTTAAAACGTTACTGTTTTTCTTTTTACTCATGCTATTTCAACTCCTCTTTTCTTTATGTTAGAGATATCATCTGCCTTTTCCAATGCAGTGCTATCATCTTTACTTTTATAGAACTGATATAATTCCTCCGGTTTATATATTTCCTCGGAAATTCTGTTTACAGAGTTTTCTTTTATAACAAGCAATGAGCGCAATGTTTTCGCTGCAAACTCATAGTCATGTGTAATTATAAAAATCAGACAGCCTTTGTCTGCCAATGTTTTTATTGCATCACACACTAATTCCATATTTCTACCATCCAGTCCACTTGTCGGTTCATCAAGAAACAGAATATCAGCATCCCTCATATATGCAATAGCTATCGAAAGGCGCTGTTTTTGTCCACCTGAAAGCATAGATGGATGAACATCTTTAAATTTACTCAATCCAAAATAATCTAAAATTTCAATAGCTTTTTTTCTGTCATCTTCAGAATTATTGCTTTCTAACAGCATTTCATCTAATACTGTTGTTGCAAATAATTGATAATCAACATCCTGCATGACATAAGAAGATATCTGTCTTCGTTTTTTCTTACCGGCTCTTTTGCCATTTATAAATATTTGTCCTTTTTTCGGATTATCAAGTCCCATCAACACCCGCATCATTGTGCTTTTACCTGCACCATTTGAACCAATGATTCCTATAATATCTCCTTTTTTTCCCTCAAATGATACATCCCTCCACAAAGGTGTCTTACGTTCATACCAGTATGTCAGATTCTCTGCACGCAGAATGATATCTCTAAAGCTGTTTATTCTGTCCGGCTTCTCAGCCTTAACCGAAGACAATTCTATCTGCCTAAATCCATGTTGTTTAAACCATGATGAAGTTTTACCCGAAAATTCTTTTCCACTTATTTCTTCTTTGATTTTTCCATTTTCCAACAATATTACTCTGTCTGCTAAATCTTTCAAATAGTAAAGTTTATGTTCAGAAACCACTATCGTATAGCCTTCGTTTTTCAGCTTTTTTATTATATTTTTAAGTTGCCATGTTCCGTCAGCGTCCATATTTGCAGACGGTTCATCTAGAACAAACAATTTTACTCCAGCCGTATATGCTGATGCTACTGCAAGTTTTTGTTTTTCTCCACTGGAAAGTTCAAAGATGCTGTGATCAAGAAGTTTTTCCAACTCAAAAAATTGCACAGAATCTCTATATTTTTTCTGTATTAGGTTTCTTGGTACAGCAAGATTTTCTGCTGGGAATGCAAGCTCTGTTTTTACATGGAGTGTGAAAAATTGTGACCTTGGGTCTTGAAAAACAGAACCCACATAAGGAGAATAATCACCGGTTTCATG
>JBJEMQ010000088.1:0-3056 GCA_051879755.1 Coprococcus sp.
GTTTTCCGTCCAGATTGACAGAAATGCTTGACGCGGACGGTGAAAACTATATCGAATACAATTATGGAATAAGCGGTTTAACCACCGAAGGCTTACTTGACATGCTAAAAAGAGATGAGATAGGCATGATAGAAGATGCTGACCTTATAACCATAGATATAGGGGCAAATGATATACTTCATGCTATGGATACATTTGTATACGCAGCAATGGCAACAGGAAATATATCAGCAGAAGAGGCAACTGCTGTGGAGACCGGATACCAAAACAGTCTGACAACAGAATATGAAAATACAGATAAGATATTAAGTATAATAAGAGATAAAAATCCTGATTGTGAAATTGTATTTTTGAATATCTACAATCCATATCGTTATATTGATTTGGCACTTGTTATAGGTGAAGAAACAGTAGATTTGCCTGAGTATACAGATGGCTTAATGAAGGGACTGAATTCCAATATAAGCAAGCTGGCTGAGGCATATAATTGTAAGCTCGCAGACTGTTACACAGCATTTGCCATGACACCACTTGATGTTTTAAATGCAAAGTATACTGATAATGAACAAAATCTTGATATTCATCCAAATAAGGATGGATATACGCTTATGGCTACTGTGGTATATGAGACAATGAAAAAATAAAGGATATACACATATGAAAATGTCATATATGTGAAATGGAAGAGAAATATGAATAGTAGAATGGGAAATGGCAAAAACAGAAGTAATAAAAGAATACAGACCGGCAAGGTGAAGAGTGCAAATAGTAACAGCAAATGTCCTGTATCGCATATATGCGGAGGCTGTCAATATATAGATATGCCATATGAAAAGCAGCTTGAGCTGAAACAGAAGAAAATGGAAAAATTGCTGTTACCATATGGCTATGTAGAAAAGATAATCGGTATGGAAAATCCATATAACTATAGGAATAAAGTAAATGCATCTTTTAGGAGGTTGAAGGACGGCCGCATTATAGCTGGAATATATGAAGAAGGCACACACAAGGTTCTATCCGTAGATGAATGTTTTATTGAGGATAAAAGGGCATCAGCCATAATCAAATCTGTAGCAGAACTGATACGTTCATTTAAGATGCAGCTATACAATGAGGATACTGGAACGGGACTTATCAGACATGTGCAGATAAGGACAGGCTACCAGACGGGACAGATAATGGTAATTATTGTAACGGCTTCATCTATATTTCCGTCAAAAAATAATTTTGCCAAGGCACTTATAAAGCTCCATCCTGAGATCACAACAGTGGTTCAAAATATAAATGATAAAAAAACGAGCATGGTAATAGGTGAGCGTAATCAGGTTATTTATGGCAAAGGTTTTATAGAAGATATTCTCTGTGGTAAGCGTTTTCGCATTTCGCCAGGCAGCTTCTATCAGGTGAATCCTGTTCAGACAGAGGTATTATATAATAAAGCAATTAAATATGCTGACCTTAAGAAAAAGGAGGTCGTAATAGATGCATATTGCGGTATCGGCACCATTGGCATGATAGCAAGTGACAGGGCAAAGCAGGTTATAGGCGTGGAGCTTAATGCTGCCGCTATCAAAGATGCAAATATTAACAGCCGTATGAATAAACTGGAAAATGTTGACTTGTATAATAATGACGCAGGACGTTTTATGGTGAATCTTGCCCAGCAGGATACAAAGATAGATGTGGTATTTATGGACCCGCCTCGTTCCGGAAGTGATGAAGCATTTCTTTCATCAGTCGTAAAGCTTGCACCTAAAAAAGTCATATATATATCCTGCGGCCCTGAGAGCCTTGCAAGAGACTTGAAATATCTGACCATGCATGGCTACAAGGTCATACGAATCCAACCTGTGGATTTATTCCCTATGACAGAGCATGTTGAGACGGTTTGCTTGCTATCGAAGAAGCCTTGATTTTATGCTGAACCCAGTAGAAATTGGATAATATATGTCAGAAGAATTTAAACCACAAGCTCAGGCAGCAAGTGTAACGACATCTGCTGAAAGCGCATATCTGGAGGAAATACAAAAAATAGAGAATCCATCGGAGCAGCTCAAGGAAAGCCTTGAGGGTTTGGAGGATTACGGAGACTTTGACCTGCTTGAAACAATGGCAGACGGTCTGGAGAATATGAATCCAGAGAGCAGAGCTGCTAAAAGAATTTTCTTGCAGGACAGCGAGTTTGCAGAGCAACGTAAGCATCTTAAAACAGATTTGCTGATGTGGCTAAACATCCTTGACAGCGATGCTACCACCGCATCCGAAGCTGTTGATAAGTGCCAAGAAGCTGCAAAGAATGCAGAGAAAAATCTTCTTCAAAACTTAGGTAGTGTGCATGAGCAGACCAGAAAGTTGGAAACTGCCTATCGCTCACTTGGAGAGTTCTTTGCTAACTCCGGCCAAGCAAAACTAAAGTGCTTGAATCTTATCAACGTTGATAAAGAGGACTTAGGAGATCCCGATGGTCGTGTATTTGCCGCTGTACGTGATGAGTTAAACAGAAGTTTTGACCGTCTATCATTAAAGGAGAATTACTCCCTGCTTGTAAGTCCCGGTTATCTGGGAAGCAAGCAAGTTGTCAATATGTGGGGGCAGATGGCATATCGTAATAAGGTAATGCTTGTAACCGATTATGCCGACTCACCGACACTGAAGTTATTGAATAAAGGTCTGGATAAGGCTAACCTTAGTGACACAGATGCTTATTTGGCTAACGTAATCATGGCCTGCAACTACATCCTTGGACGCAAGAAGTCTGACGAGACTAATGAAGATGAAGAAGACCTATTCTTACCTCCTTCAGCAGCTATTGCAGGTCGTATGAGCAATACAGAAGAGACACCTATTTCACAAGGTATAGCAGGAAAGAAGTACGGTACTATAGATATGGCAAAAGGAACACGCCTTGATTTGCTGAAATCCGAACTGACTGCTCTGATAGACAAAGGAGTCGTACCTATGACGTTTGAGGAAAACAGAGTAATGGCATTCTCGAACCGTTCGCTATACAATGGTGCTACTATAGGATTGCAGGAATATCCAATCGTTCGTGTGTT
>JBJEMQ010000089.1:0-3047 GCA_051879755.1 Coprococcus sp.
AAGGATAAGAAATATCACTATATTGAATGCAGCTTTCTTTTTTTTGTTGTCCACCAAAACCATCTCCCATCTTCAAGTTTAATTTCTTTTCCTTTTTCTAAAGCAGATGTCGAAAAGGAATAATTCGGTGCAATTTGTCTACTCGCTTTTTTCATCCTTTTAGGATCCTACAATACTGATATTATCTCCTACTAATATTGTTTTTGTATGTACTTCCTGTTCTCCCAATTTCTTTGTAAAACTTAATTTTTTATGTTATACTACGATTAAGAATAGACCAAAGTGAGCTGATAAAATGAACCATACAAAAAACATTATTATAGACGCTTTCTGGCAATTGTTAGAAGAAAAGCCTTACAATAAAATCACTGTAAAAGATGTCGTGGATCGCTGCCACTTGAATCGTAATACCTTTTATTATCATTTTCATGACATTCCAGAGCTTCTGGAAAACAGTATCAAAAGCGAACATGAGTCTATTATTCGGACCTATTGCAATTTTGGTTCCCCTATTGATTGTATTACACCACTTATTCAGAACACCTTAGAACACAAAAAGGCGGTGCTTCATATTTATCGTTCTCTTCAACGTGAAGTATTTTTAAATTCATTAAATGAACTGGCACTGCATATGGTCACAAAATATATTGACACTGCTACTGCCACTCTTCCGCTCCCGCCAGAAGACAGAGTCCTTTTCATTCGTTTTTACAAATGTGTTCTGGTTGGCGTTTATCTTGACTGGCTTGACAATGGTATGAACTACGATCTTGAAAAAAACTGCATCCGCATTGCGGAATTGCATCATGGTTCAGGCAAACAGGCTATATTAAAATCTGCAGAAACTACCATACTAGTAAAATCCAAAATATAATGCAGCAATTCCAAATACAACAAGGGCAGTAATACTTCCTGCCAGGAATTCGGATACGGTATGTCGCTTTAAGTATACAGACGCCCAAAATTCAATACCATAGAGAATCATGCAAACTAGCACAGTAACACCCTTTAGCCAATAGGATAAAAATAAATATGGAAGTGTACAGCTGCATGCATGCCCGCTTGCTCGGATTTTGCAGATTCTGTTCAGTAATGTTAAAACTAACACTGCCAACAAATAAGAGTTCAACACACACATCAGCATCTCGGAACACTGCATCACCTTCCCTGCTGACATTGCAATCAAATATCCTGCAAGATTCAGGATAAAGGCCATATTTCTCTGTGCTTCTCGTGAATTCTCTTTAGTAGTTTTTCTAAGTTTCGCCATTGGATATGCGCAGGCAGGTACAAGCGATAAAAAAACAACCGCCATGATAAGTTCACTCAATGATGCGAACCTTTCTCCAAATACTCCAAACAATATAAGCAGCATAAAAAGTATCAAAACAGGAGGAACCGTTACAATACGAACAATCTGTGCTATTTTATCTTTCACTTTTCTCTTTCCTCTCTATAATTTTCTACTGATCCCCATTCCAAAAGCTCCCGGTCCCACATGACATCCGATACTAAATGTCAGAGGATCATAATTGAATTCTTCTCCTTCAAAGATCTCTTTTGCCATGTTCATCCATTCCTGGTGCTCCTCTTTTTCCACAAAGCTTCCGGCAACTCCTACTCGAATTTCACAACCCTTCTCATGGAACTCATGGGCTCTTTTCTTCATTTCCTGAAGCAAACATTTCTTACAGTTTTTGGTGCCCCTCACTTTTGCGTAAGCATCCAGACGTTCCCCTTCAATAATTAAAAGTGGTTTAATATTCAACAATTCTCCCACAGCTGCTCCCGCCGGAGTCACTCGGCCACCTTTTTTTAAGTATTCCAGTGTTTCTACTCCTACCAGAATAATGGATTCATAAGCTGACTGTTCCAGTTTTCTCTTAATCTCTTCTGCCGAATATCCCTGCTCCGCCAGAGTAAGTGCATCCTGCACAGAATGCCTTTGTGTTACGGAAATCCGATGATTATCCACCACCTGCACCTTACCATCATATTCCCTCGCCAAAATCTGTGCTGTCTGGCAGGAACTACTCAGTCCACTGGACATCGGAATATATACAATTTCATCATACCCATCAGATAATATACAATCCCACATTTCCATAATATCCCCTAATGATGGCTGTGAAGTGGATAACTCTTTATGTTCTAAAAGCCATTGATAAAATACTTCATGAGGCAATCCATATCCTTCAAAATAAGTTTCTCCCTCTATGATAACGGGCATCGAAATTACATGGACTCCAAGTTTCCGTCCTTCTTCCATAAAAATACCACTGTTACTATCTGTTACTATTGCCGTTCTCATCCTGTACCTCCTCATAATATTCTTTTCTATTTCTCTTCTACTCTCTTGTAAACACCCGAATCATATCCCCAATATCCACAAATTCATCTATGTAAATAACCCGTTTTCTGTTATCTGCATCTCTCCTTCATCCACCTTTACTAATACATTTGCAATACTATAAATACGTCTTTAATTGTTCTACTTTGTCCAATTTTTCCCACGGAAGATCCAAATCATTTCTCCCGAAATGTCCATAAGAAGCTGTTTGCTTATAAATCGGTCTTCTCAGATCTAACATTTTAATGATTCCTGCCGGTCGGAAATCAAAATTTTCACGTATGATCTCTGTGATATTTTCGTCTGAAAGCATTCCTGTTCCAAAAGTATCTACAGTAACTGAAGTAGGATTCGCTACACCGATGGCATAGGAGAGTTGAACCTCACATCTTTCAGCCAGTCCTGCAGCAACAATATTTTTCGCCGCATACCGTGCCGCATAAGATGCGGAACGGTCTACTTTAGTACAATCTTTCCCCGAAAAAGCTCCACCACCATGTCTTGCATATCCGCCATAGGTGTCAACAATAATTTTACGTCCTGTCAGTCCACTGTCCCCATGCGGACCACCAATCACAAAACGTCCCGTAGGGTTAATGAAAAACTTTGTGTCCTTATCTACCATATTTTTCGGAAGTATCACATCAAAAACATATTTTTTGATATCTTTATGAAGCTGTTCCTGTGAAACTTCCGG
>JBJEMQ010000090.1:0-3040 GCA_051879755.1 Coprococcus sp.
AACTTAGTAAGGAAGAGAAGAAAGCAAGACATATACACAGCCTTCCTGCAAATTTGAGAGAAGCAACACTTGCTATGATGGAAAGCGATTTCATGAAAGAAGCTGTTGGCGAACATATTTTTGAAAGATATACAACAGCTAAGATGGAAGAGTGGAATGACTATACGAAACAGGTAACAGATTGGGAGATTTCGCAGTATCTCTATAAAGTATAAATATTTGTTATAAGTAAGTCGCGAGGACATTAGTTGTGGTTAATGTAATAGTTCTATTTTCAAAAATAGAAGAAGCTAAAAGTATAAAGAACCTTCTTGTACGTAATGGAATAAGTGTAGTTAAGATATGCACAACGGGAGCACAGGCGGCACAGGCTGCTGATGATTGCGATGATGGATTAATAATTTGCGGATATAAATTTCAGGATATGTTATATTCGGAGTTATTAGTCAACTTGCCTGAATGTTTCGATATGATTGTTATTAGTTCAAAGCGAAATTACGAAGATTGTAGGGAAAGCGGTGTTGTATGTCTTACAATGCCGCTAAAGACACAGGATTTTGTGAATACAGTGTCGCTTACTATAGAAAATCTTTTGTGGGAACGTAAGAAGAGAAAACAAAGACAAAAACCAAAAGAACGTACTGAGGAAGAGAAAAAAGTAATTACATCAGCAAAGCTTAAGCTGATGAGTGAATATAATTATGATGAGCAATGTGCTCACAGGTATCTGCAGAAAAAGAGCATGGATAATGGAATAAACATTGTTGAAATGGCATATATGGTGCTTAACGATACAGGTTTTTTCTAAGGAGGCAGAATTATGAAGTTTACAAAGATGGAAGGTCTGGGAAATGACTATATATATGTGAACTGTTTTGAAGAACAGATAGAGCAGCCATCGGAGGTGGCAGTAGCATTAAGTGACAGACATTTTGGAATAGGTGCGGATGGACTTATTCTTATAAAACCATCTGGTATAGCTGATTTTTGTATGGATATGTATAATGCTGATGGTTCAAGGTCAGAAATGTGTGGAAATGGGATACGATGCGTAGGTAAATATGTATATGACTATGGATTAACGGATAAGACAGCTGTTTCTATTGAGACACTTGCAGGTATAAAGTATCTGGAGCTTAATGTAACTAATGGTAAAGTAGATATGGTAACTGTCGATATGGGAGAACCTATATTCGAAGCAGATAGAATTCCTGTAATATCTGAGCACGATACAGTAATAGATGAAACCATTTCTGTAGATGGGGAAGAATATAGAATGACATGTGTTTCCATGGGTAATCCGCATGCTGTAATATTTGTAGAAAATGTAGATACTTTTCCGATTGAAAAGATAGGTCCCCTTTTTGAGCATCATGAGAGATTCCCAAAGAGGGTAAATGCAGAGTTTGTTCAGATTATAGATAGAAATACGGTCAGAATGCGTGTGTGGGAGCGGGGAACAGGAGAAACCATGGCTTGTGGTACAGGTTCTTGTGCAACAACTGTAGCATGTATACTGAATAATAAAACAGATGAAGCTATAACTGTTAAGCTACTGGGGGGCGATTTGCTCATAAGATATGATAGGGATAATAATAAAATATACATGACAGGACCGGCTAAGGTAGTATTTGACGGTGTTACTGACAGATTTTAGGAGGAATGGACATGTTTAAGGTAAATAATAATTATTTAAAATTGCCGGGAAGCTATTTGTTTTCAACAGTAGGACGTAAACAGAGAGAGTATAGTGCGGCACATCCTGACAAGAAGGTAATAAGACTTAGCATAGGTGATGTAACTCAGCCACTTGCACCGGCTATTATAGACAGACTTCACAAGGCTGTTGACGAGATGGCTTCTGCTGAGACGTTTAAGGGTTATGCACCTGATCTTGGATATGAGTTTCTTAGAAATACAATAGCAGAAAATGATTATAAGGCACGAGGCATAGATATATCTGCTGATGAGATATTTGTAAGTGATGGAGCAAAGAGTGACTCAGCAAATATACAGGAGATATTTGCCCCGGACAGTAAGATAGCTGTATGTGATCCTGTATATCCTGTTTATGTTGATTCTAATGTAATGGCAGGACGAACAGGTACATATGATAAGGATACTGAACTGTGGAGTGATGTAATATATATGCCTTGTCTGGCAGATAATAATTTTGCACCGGAGCTTCCAAAGAAGACACCGGACATTATATATTTATGTTTTCCAAATAATCCAACAGGTGCAACAGTAAATAAAACACAGCTTCAGGAGTGGGTAGATTATGCAAATAAGGTAGGCGCTGTTATTATATATGATGCAGCTTATGAAGCATATATTAGTGAAGATGATGTACCACATAGTATATATGAGTGTGATGGCGCAAGAACATGTGCAATAGAGCTCAGAAGTTTTTCTAAAAACGCAGGATTTACAGGAACACGTCTTGGATTTACAGTAGTTCCAAAGGATTTAAAGGATGCTGATGGTGTAGCGCTTCATGGACTGTGGGCAAGAAGACATGGAACTAAGTTCAATGGTGCTCCATATATAGTTCAGGCAGCAGGAGAAGCAGTATATTCACCGGAGGGCAAGGAACAGACAAAGCAGCAGATAGCATATTATATGAATAATGCAAGGGTTATATATGACGGACTTAAGAGTGCGGGCTATACAGTTTCAGGAGGTGTAAATGCCCCTTATATCTGGTTGAAAACTCCAAATAATATGACCTCATGGGAGTTCTTTGACTATCTTCTTGAGAATGCAAATGTAGTTGGAACACCTGGTTCAGGATTTGGCCCAAGTGGTGAAGGATACTTTAGACTTACTGCATTTGGAACATATGAGAATACCGTTGAGGCTATTGAAAGAATAAAGGCTTTATAATAAGCAGTTTGTTGCGCAGATGAAAATGCTGGCGCATATTCCTAAGTAAGGACGCAGAGGCGTTCTTGAAAAATATTAATATAAACATAAGGCATGGATGCATATACAAAATTTATTTTGGTTATGAGTCCATGCTTTTTTATTCATTTGACTT
>JBJEMQ010000091.1:0-3032 GCA_051879755.1 Coprococcus sp.
TAAAGCGCCTCTCATCTTATATGTCTTTGTGATTGTTTCGCCATTTCCGTCAACACAAGTGTAATATACATAGTTGTCCTTACTCCAGAGCACCATGTATTTGTTTTTACCTATTTCTACCATGTGTGGTGTAGTTGGATAATCGACATTTTCAACACTATTAGTAAGATAATTCATGTTGACGCTTCCTGTTTCTTTATCCATACTAACAACAAATACATCCCTGCCACTTTCTTTGTTATAGTCTATGTCATATGTTCCGGCTACCATAAATGATGTGTCAGAGGCTTTAAAGCTTCCCATACTGATACCAAGATATATGCTCCATATGCCCTCCATGGTAGGGTCTGCTCTCATAAGCTTTTTAGAATTGTAAATGATATCACTGTTATCTCCAATGGTCCTGTAATTAAGAACTATTGAAGAGGATGCGTCATTTATATCCGCAGTCCATATTTTATTGCCATCTACAAGTATATGCTGGTCATATGAATGACTGACAAAACCTATTTCATATGCTTCCATCTTCATGCTTTTTGTATCTACTCTGAGACATTCGCTGCTCTGATGGTGCAGACCGTCATAAAGGGCATATGATGTTTGTGCAGTATTTATGTAGAGATATCTACCCTGGTGTGTAATTCTTGCCGAGCCATATATAGGACTATATGTCTGTGTTTTTTCTGCTTTGATTCCACAGGAGCTTATTCTTTTAAAATTTTTATCGTACTTTGTTATTCGATAAACTTCCTTTTTGTCATTCTGATTTGGATTGCTCTGGGCAGTTAAAATGTAATAATTGGTATCAGTTTCGTAAAATGCTCCAAATATAGGAAGTTCTTTTTTTAATTTTATTTCTTTTATATAGTTAAAATTCCTGTCATAATAATATACAGTTACTGTACCATCATTTTTAGCCTGTACTCTTATATAATGTCCTTTTGCATCTGTTGTAAGATATGAATATACGGTATTTGCAAATTCGGAGTAGTTTTGTCCGTTTTCATTTGTTTCTGCATGAACTGTGATACATTTGCCGGATATAGTATGAAATGCAAGAATACCGGCGGATATAATACTAATGAATACAGCCAGATATATTAGTTTTTTGTATGATATTCTACTAATCCTCATATGTGCTTCCTTCCTTTATATTTAATATATTGATGTTAATTGTTACAGTACTTTTTGCCATTTACAAGCTTGTATGGTGATACAGTTGCACTATATGGCCAGTTTGAAAAGCCAATTTCACATGACTTTGTATACTTTACTTTCATGGTCTGGTTTTGTGTGATATATACAACCTTATAACCATCAGCACCGCTTACCTTATCCCACTTAATCCGTAATTCATTACCTGCGTGGTAGTAGTAGTAAGCTATATATCCGGGTAATGCGGGAAAACTGAGTGTTGTTGATTTTTTGCTGTAATAAGTCTTACCTTCAAACTTTGTATATGCACGTATTTTATATTTATATAAGCTTGATTTTCCGGCTTTTGTATCGGTGTATGTCAGTTTCTTTGTAGTTTTTATTTTGTCCCATTTTTTAGTTTTATTATTATAACGGTATATTACATATCCGGTTGTATTTGGAACAGCATCCCATGTTAAGGTATTCTTATTCTTTTCGTATTTACCGGAGAAATTTGTTACATTCTTTGGATATGGTTTTGGTAAGGTGGTAATAGTTATTATGGCTTTTGAAGTTGATTCATAATAATTGTTATCAACCTTATAATATGGCACCAGGGCAAGCTTATACCGGGTAGATGGAGTAAGCCCTGTCAATTTGTATTGCTTTTTATCTTTTGCAATATTTTTTATCTTTATATATTTCTTTTTAGATGAATCATATCTGTACAGGCAATATCCATCTGCCCCATCAGCAGATTCCCACCTGAGGTTTAAGCTGGTTGGTGCGTTTGTTGCCCTGAATGCATATACACAAGGTATATTTGTATCTATTCCGAATTTCTTTGCATATTCAAGAGCGACCTTGTTATTATTGATAATCATGCGTCTTGGATATGAATTAGTATAGTAGAAGATGTTATCCTCGATAGTTGTTACACTGTCGGGAATGGTTACGAAAATCAAATTGTCCATACCCCAGAATGCATATTGTTCTATCTTGGTAACGCCTTCAGGCAAAATTATTTTTTCAACATTATCACAGAATTCAAATGCACAGTTTCCTATTGTTTTTACACCCGGATATATTGATACTGTCTTTATTCCGGGAGGCGCCAGAACCAAAGTCTTCATATCCTTACTGTAGACTATATTTTTATATGTACAATAATTTACTGAATCAGCCGGAAGAATAATCTTGGTCAGCTTGTCGCTGTGAATAAATTGATAAAAACCTATATAGGAAATATTTTTTGATAATGTTATGCTTTGCAAATTAGAACAATAGGCAAATGCATAAGATTCAATAGTGGTAACAGAATCCGGCACAACAACAGAAACAATATTAGGATTGTTATAGAAGGCGTTGTAAGAAATCTCCTTGACTGTTTTTCCGTTTATGGTTGAAGGGATTTTGATATTTTTGTCCGTTCCACTATAACCTGTAATGGTTATCATATCAGTCCATTCATCATAAGTATACTGATAGCCGTCAGAAGTTTCTTCTGCCTGTACAGCTATACTGTATGCCTGTACACATATAATTCCAATTAAAAAGCATAACAGACCTTTAATAATGCAGGAAAGTAAATGCTTCGTTGAAGATATTACTGTGTTGGCAAATCTAACATTTTCCATACTTAATCACTCTCCTTAATCGTAATATTTTAACAATTCTTACATTTTCTATTTTAGCAGTTATATACTTTATAGGCAAATTATATTTTGACCGGACATCATAGAATTGCTATAATAATTTGGAAACAAACAATGGCAAAGGGGTAATTGAAATGGATATAGAAGGAATCTTAAGGGGCGGCAAGTTTAAGAAGCTTCTTGAAAAAACAATGACAGATGCGAAGAACGAAACAAATCTGAACAGATTAGAGCTTGAGG
>JBJEMQ010000092.1:0-3030 GCA_051879755.1 Coprococcus sp.
TTTATTAAGCTGATCAGCAACAGCAAGTCCTGCTGGACCGCTTCCGATTACTGCTATAGTCTTATTTGTACGAACCTTTGGAGGCTTTGCTAATGCATATCCCTTCTCGTATGCATTCTCTATGATAGCATACTCATTTTCCTTAGTTGCCACTGCATCACCGTTAAGCCCACAAGTACATGCATTTTCACATAATGCAGGACATACTCTTGATGTGAACTCTGGGAAGTTGTTTGTCTTTTTAAGACGATTATATGCTCTTTCCCAATTTCCAGTATATACAAGATCATTCCATTCCGGCACAAGATTGTGCAGAGGACAACCAGAGGTCATCCCTGCTATAGTCATCCCTGCCTGACAAAATGGAACACCGCACTCCATACATCTTGCGCCCTGTTTCTGCTGCTCTTCCTTTGAAAGGTGAGTATGGAATTCGTTAAAATGTTTAATCCTCTCTTTAGGCGATTCTGCCTTGGAGGTTTTTCTTTCATAATCTAAAAATCCAGTTGGCTTTCCCATCATTATCTCCTTTCGGTTATTTTCTGGTATTAGCATAGAATGCTTCAATCTGTGCCTGCTCAGCGCTTAAACCTTTTTCTTCCATCTGTACAATTGTCTTTAACATTCTGTCATAATCATAAGGAATGATCTTCTTGAACTTAGGCAGATACTCACCGAAATTATCAAGAATCTCTTTACCTTTTTCAGAATTGGTCAAAGCTACATGTTCCTTTATCATATCCTTGAGTTCCATTACATCATATTTATTTGTAATCTCGCTCATGTGTACCATTTCCTTATTGACTCTCATGTACAGGTCATTATTCATATCCAGCACATATGCAATACCACCGCTCATACCTGCTGCAAAGTTCTTACCTGTTGTACCAAGTATTACAACACGTCCACCAGTCATATACTCACAACCGTGATCGCCTACACCTTCTACAACAGCGATTGCTCCTGAATTACGAACACAGAAACGCTCACCGGCTACACCATTAATAAATGCCTTACCGCTTGTAGCACCATACAAAGCAACATTTCCGATAATGATATTCTCATCCTGTTTAAATCGGCTTCCCTTAGGTGGATATACTACCAATTTACCGCCTGATAATCCCTTACCAAAGTAGTCATTAGAGTCACCAACAAGTTCAAGTGTAAGTCCCTTAGGTATAAATGCTCCAAAACTCTGTCCACCTGCACCATTACACAATACACGGAATGTATCTTCGTTAAGTGAATCATTGAAACGCTTTGTGATCTCTGAACCAAGGATAGTACCAAAGGCTCTGTCTGTATTTGTAACATCTACTTCTATGCTTCTCTTCTGACCTGTCTGGAGTGCCTTGTCAAGCTGTTTTAAAAGCACACGCTCATCAAGTGTTTTCTCCAGTGCAAAGTCATATACCTGCTTCGGATCAAATACTGCTTTTTCTTTTACATAAGGATTATTTAAAATCTGTCCAAGATCAAGTTTTGCAACTCCCTCTGGAAGATTATCTTTTACTTTAAGTAAATCTGTTCTACCAACTAATTCATCTACAGTTCTTACTCCAAGAGCTGCCATATACTCACGAAGTTCTTCTGCAATAAATCTCATAAAGTTGATTACATACTCAGGCTTACCCTTAAATCTCTTACGAAGTTCAGGATTCTGAGTTGCAATACCTACAGGACAAGTGTCAAGATTACATACTCTCATCATAACGCAGCCCATTGTTACAAGAGGAGCTGTTGCAAATCCAAATTCCTCTGCACCAAGTATAGCTGCAATAGCAACATCACGTCCTGTCATAAGCTTACCATCTGTCTCAATACGAACCTTATTACGAAGTCCGTTCTGAATCAATGTCTGATGTGTCTCGGCAACACCCAGCTCCCAAGGAAGTCCTGCATTATGAATAGAACTCTTTGGAGCAGCACCTGTACCTCCATCATAACCTGAAATAAGCACTACCTGTGCACCAGCCTTAGCAACACCGGCTGCAACTGTACCAACACCAGCTTCTGAAACAAGCTTAACGCTGATTCTTGCTGCTGTATTTGAATTCTTTAAATCATAGATCAACTGTGCAAGGTCCTCTATAGAGTAAATATCATGATGAGGTGGTGGTGAAATAAGACCAACACCAGGTGTTGAATGTCTTGTCTTTGCTACCCATGGATATACCTTACCTGCAGGCAGGTGTCCACCCTCACCAGGCTTAGCACCCTGTGCCATCTTGATCTGAATCTCCTGTGCGCTTACAAGATATCTGCTTGTTACACCAAAACGTCCACTTGCCACCTGCTTAATTGCTGAACAACGGTTAAGTCCGTCAGGTCCAATGACCATTCTGTCAAGGTCCTCTCCACCTTCACCACTGTTTGACTTACCATGTAAAGTATTCATGGCTATAGCAAGTGTCTCATGTGCCTCTTTTGAAATAGAACCGTAAGACATAGCACCTGTCTTAAATCTTGTAACAATGCTGTCTACGCTTTCAACCTCTTCGATAGGAATACCCTTCTTAGGATAGTTGAATTCCATAAGTCCACGAAGATTTCTCACGCTGTCCTCATCATCAATAAGTGAAGTGTACTGCTTGAACATATCATAATCACCAAGTCTTGTTGACTGCTGTAACAGATGAATAGTTGCAGGATTGTAAAGATGTTCCTCAGCACCACTTCTTGCCTTATGCTGTCCCGGATTATCCAGTGTAAGATCAGTTGCAAGTCCTAATGGATCAAATGCAAGTGAATGAAGATCATCTACCTGCTTTTCAATATCTTTTAATGTGACGCCGCCAACTCTACAGACAGTATTTGTAAAGTACTTGTTAATTACATCATAATCTATACCAATTGCCTCAAAAATCTGAGAACCCTGATATGACTGGATTGTAGAAATACCCATCTTAGACGCAATCTTAACAATTCCATGAAGAATAGCATTATTATAATCGTCAACAGCTGCATGATAATCTTTATCAAGCATACCGTTATCAATAAGCTCTTTAATTGATTCCTGTGCAAGATATG
>JBJEMQ010000093.1:0-3021 GCA_051879755.1 Coprococcus sp.
TTCATCGTGGTCTTCACCTTCCATCTCTTTTTCTCTTGCCAATGCCCGTTGCATGATAGAAGAATTCATAACTTTATCATAATCAAATTTTTTACCGCTGAATATAAGTTGTGAATCTACTTTTCCAAAAGTGCATGGTATTATATCTGCTTCTTTTTGCAGACTTCTGATTACTTTCTTTACTTCTTCAATTTTTTCCTCTGACAGCAGGTCGCATTTATTCAGAAAAACAACATTGCAGAATTCAATCTGATCCATTACCAGATTGATAATATCCGGATCATCATCCTGCCCAGAATTTTCTTTTTCTTTCAATGCATCGAGGAATTCTGTATAGATTCTGTCAGCATCAACTACTGTTACAATGGAATCCAGATAAAATTCACTTCTTTTATACATATCCTGATATGCGAGAAAACCTTCTGCAATAGATGCCGGATTACTGATACCTGATGCCTCCACAAGAATTCTGCTGACGTTTTTATCTTTCGATAATTGTTTAATCTGCTCCATAAAAGCATCTTGCAACGTACAGCAGATGCATCCATTTGAAAGCTCGATCATCTTGGCATCTGCCTCTAAAACACTGTTTTTCTTAATAAGGGAAGCATCTATGTTGATACTTCCCATGTCGTTTACAATCAATGCCAATCCGTCTATTTCCTGACTTCTTAACAGCTCATTCATCAAAGTAGTTTTACCGGATCCCAGATATCCTGTGATAATTGTTACCGGTGTTTTCTTCTTTCCAAACATATTAATACCATACCTCTCCTACTTTGTTTCCCTGTGTAATGTACGTTTGTGAAGTCTTGGACAATATTTCATAACTTCCATTCTTTCCGGATGTAACTTCTTATTTTTTGTTGTAGTATAATTTCTGTCTCCGCACTCTGTGCAGGCTAAAGTAATTGTTACTCTTGCAGAATTTGACATATATAAATCCTCCTTTAATTGATTGCTGCCTGATACAGCATCCCTTATATATTAAAAATGCAAATCATTTGCATTTTTAATATTATCTCTATCTCTTTTTATTGTCAAGAGAATTTGCAAATGATTTGCATTTTGCATGCATTTATATATATCTTATAACTCTTTCCTTACTATTTTAGCCGCTTCCACCAAATTTTTAAGGCTGGCATCTGTCTCTGGGATTCCTCGGGTCTTCAGACCACAATCTGGATTTACCCATAGTTTGTCTTTACTGATCTTAGTCAGCATTGTTCTTAATGCTGTTACAATTTCTTCTACAGAAGGCACTCTTGGAGAATGTATATCATATACCCCAGGTCCGACCTCAGTTTCAAAATTGCTCTCCTTTATAGCATCAAGTATAGTAAGTTTAGAACGTGAAGCTTCAAATGAAATAACGTCAGCATCCATGTTATCGATGTCTTTGATAATGTCATTGAATTCACTGTAGCACATATGTGTATGTATCTGTGTTTCTGCTTTTACACCGCTATGGCATAAGCGGAATGCCGGAATTGCCCAGTCAAGATATTCACTGTACCAGTCGCTTTTTCTAATTGGAAGTTTTTCTTTTAAAGCAGCTTCATCAATCTGAATAATACGAATTCCTGCTTTCTCCAAATCAAGAACTTCTTCCCTGATTGCAATTCCAATCTGATATGCCATTTCTTTAAGACTGACATCTTCTCTTGGGAATGACCAGTTGAGTATTGTAACGGGACCGGTCAGCATTCCCTTTACAGGCTTATTTGTCAGGCTTTGCGCATAAGCAGAATATTCTACAGTGATAGGAGACTTTCTCTTTATATCTCCGAATATAATTGGTGGTTTTACACATCTTGTTCCATAGGACTGTACCCATGCTTTTTCTGTGAATACATATCCGGACAAATTCTCACCAAAGAATTCAACCATATCGTTTCTTTCATACTCACCATGAACCAGAACATCAATTCCTATCTGCTCTTGTTTCTCGATACAGTCTTTAATAAAAGCAAATACCTGTTTATCATATGCAGCCTTATCAATCTCTCCTTTTCTGTATTTGCTTCGGTTCCTTTTTACTTCCTGAGTCTGAGGGAATGAACCGATTGTCGTAGTAGGTAAAATTGGCAGACCGAAAACCTTCTTTTGCAGTTCCTGTCTTTCAGAACGTTTCGGATGTCTGATAAAGTCGTTATCTGAGAGTGCTGCAACCTTCTGTTTTACATCTTCATCCTGGAATAGTCTTTCCTGTTCAAAAGTTTTGCAGTTAGCAACATATTCTTTCTGTGCCTTATAATCATCATATTCAGTCAATGCACTGAGCTCTTTTAACTCTTGAAGCTTCTCTAAAGCAAAGGCAAAATGCTCTTTTACCTCTTCTTTTAATTTGGGCTCATTTTCAAGTGTATATGGTACATGTAATAATGAGCATGATGTTGAAATAACAATCTGAGCTGCATATTGTTTTAACTCATCAAGCGAAGTTAATGTCTTTTTATAATTACATTTCCATATATTTTTACCGTTTACTAAACCGGCAAAAAGCACTTTATCTTTTGGAAATCCGTTTTTTTGAATTAATTCTTTTGTCTTTTTACCTTCCAGAAAATCAAGTCCGATTCCATCAAAATCCAGAGCAACAACATTGTTATAACAATCTCTAATATCGCCAAAATAAGTCTGCAATAAAACCTTTAAATTGCCCTTATCTGAGAGTATCTGCTTATATAGTGTTTCAAACAATGAAATATCTTCTTTTGTCAAATCCGTCACAAGCGCAGGCTCATCAAACTGAATCCATTCTGCTCCTAAATCATTGAATCTTTCTATGATTTCCTTGTATACACTTATAACTGAATCTACATAATCATTTGCTGTCTTATTACCTGAGTATTTTGCCAGTTTTAAGAATGTAAATGCTCCAATCACTACAGGCTTTGTCTCAATTCCTAAAGCCTTAGCTTCCTTATATTCATCAAATGGCTTATTACCGTTAAGTTTAATTTGTGTATCTGCCTCAACTTCAGGAACCATGTAATGATAGTTGGTATTGAACCATTT
>JBJEMQ010000094.1:0-3021 GCA_051879755.1 Coprococcus sp.
AGATAACAACAATGGGAAACCTGAGCACAATTCTTTTACAGGATGGAACAACAGAAAGCATTTCCAAACGAGCAGAGCAATTAGTAGGAGACAAAATTAATATTCTTGCTCCGGCATGTGGATTGTCAACATCTACTCCACTGGAAAACATCAGAGCTTTTACAGATACAATACGTTTGGGGGGTTAAGATATGCCGATAATAACTTTTAAGAATCAGAATAAAACTATAGAAGTAGAAAAAGGTGTGACTATACTTGAAGCAGCCAGAAAAGCTGAAGTTTTAGTAGAAGCACCTTGCAACGGAATGGGAACCTGCGGAAAATGTAAGGTTAATATTGGAGCAGGAAATCTTGGAAAGATAGTATACCAGGATAATCAGAAGAAATTATCAGAAGAAGAACTTGCACAAGGTTATGTACTTGCCTGTCAATCTGAAGTACTGGAGGATCTGACGGTAGAATTTGAATCTACACAAAAGCAGAATGAAACATTGAAAATCCTTAATGACGGAGTGACATTTCAATATGATATTGCGCCATATGTAACTAAAAAGTATGACGGAGAAAATACGCAAGTTTATGGTGGAGATAAACTGCTTGGAACAGAATCCGGAGATACCACAAAAGAATTTTATGGAATATCAATTGATATCGGAACCACAACTTTAGTGGCATCACTGATCGATATGAATTCCGGAAAAGAACTTAAATCAGTATCAGCATTAAATCCGCAAAGTTTACATGCACAGGATGTACTTACCAGAATCAAATTCGCTTCCACTCCGGAAGGACTAAAGGAAATGTATACAATCATTATTAATGAGTTCAACCGGATGATAGATTCATTGTGTAAAGATACCGGAGTTAATAGTGAGAATATTTATGAGGTGATTTACAGCGGAAATACTACCATGATTCATCTTGCAGGAAACAGAGACCCGAAATCACTCGGAAAATATCCTTATACACCGGTACTTACAGGAGGATGCTACGACACAGCAGAAGAAAACGGAGTAAAGATATCACCATTTGGTCTTGTATATTACCCTCCGATAATTTCTGCTTATGTCGGACCCGATATCACATCCGGTTTAGTTTCCACGGAACTTAATAAACGTCCGGGAACAGTAATTCTTATTGATATAGGAACTAATGGAGAAATGATGATCTCCCGTGACGGAGCACTTTCTGCGACTTCAACAGCAGCAGGACCGGCATTCGAGGGAATGAACATTACTTTCGGAATGCGTGCCGGAAGAGGAGCGATTGAATATTTTGATATCAAAGATGATCATTCAATTGAAATTCGTACAATAGAAAACGGAAAGCCTGTTGGAATTTGCGGAAGCGGACTGTTTGATATTGTGGCAGAGCTTGTAAGAGTAGGAATTATTACAAAGACAGGTCGTTTTATCAAGGCATCAAAACTGCCTGAAGGAGAACCGTTAGCAGAACGTCTTTGTGAATATGAAGGGAAACCAGCATTTGAAGTCGCTGAGGGAGTATATATTACCATAAGTGATGTAAGACAGGTACAATTGGCAAAAGGTGCTGTAAGATCAGGTGTAGAAGCACTTATGATGAGTCAGAATGTAGGTGTAGAGGATGTGGATAAAGTGCTGATAGCAGGTTCATTTGGATACCACTTGCAGGCAAAGAGCCTTGTAAATATAACACTTTTACCAAAAGAATTTTTGAATAGAATTGAGTTTGTCGGAAATACATCAAAAACAGGTGGAGTTGCATTTCTTTTAAATAATAGTCTAAAGGAAGAGACTAAAGATGTAGTAAAAGACATTTGTTGTATTGAGTTATCTACAATAGATGGGTATAACGATTTATTTGTAAAATGTCTGAACTTTTAGAATTGAAAGAAGTACAGGAAAGGTGATCCGTGATGAATCATGAAATCTTATTGGAAAAAGAAGAATTTCAATGTCCGGGACTTGAGGTAGGAACGATTGGCACAGGAGTTCTGAAATATGGAAAAAAAGTATTTCAGAAACCTCAATATATGTACCAGGCAGCATTAATTAATCAGAAAGAAAATGAGAGCTGTTTTTTAAAGCTGCCATTAAATTATAATGAAGAATTAAAAGCACTTGGTGGAGAAACATATTGGAATGGACAAACATATTTATCTAAAGGATATCAGTATCAAAGTATAAAGGATATGTATCATATTGCAGAAATCTGTTATTCGCAAGATATGTTTAAGACAGTATTTCAATGCCTGGAAAAAACGGATAGAAACGATAAAGTAATGTTATGCGTTGAGGGACCTTTCTCTGTGTTATGTTCTTTGATCAATGTCATGAATGTATTAAGAGATCGTAAGAAGGAAAAACTGGCAATTCAATTAATTCTTACAAATATCACAGACATTTTAGCAGAATATATTATTCAAGCTTTAAAATATAATGTTAAAATTGTATCATTAGCAGAACCGGTGGCTTCACTGGGAATGCTTGGTGAAAAGTGTTATAGGGAATTTAGTGGAAAATATATTATACGCCTGTTGCAAAAAATAAGACCATATTTAAAAGATTCCTGTATACATTTGTGTGGAAAATGTTCGTCAGATTTAAAAAGTACTAAAATGATAACATATGAAAAAATAAAGTGTAATGGAGAGTATGCAAAATGTGTAATTGATGCAGCTCGAGAAAACCCGGGCTGCATTGTGGGAAACGGGTGTATAAATTGCGAGAGAATGCATGTTAATGAAATATATTTGGTAAAATTTGATAATACAGTTTTGAAATTATCTGAGAAGGTGGTTTAAATGGAAAAAATCCATTTTAGAAAAGCACGGACAGAAGATGGTAGAGAAATTTTAAGAATATATGATGAATCTATTCATTATGATGATGCAACGTATTTAACCCAATGTCCATCATGGAAACAGTGGGATAATGAACATGATAGCAATTATAGGATTGTAGCAGATTTAGAGGGTAAAGTTGTTGGATTTGTAACAGTTTCTGATGTGACCTGCGAAAAAGAATCCACAGTGGAAAT
>JBJEMQ010000095.1:0-2991 GCA_051879755.1 Coprococcus sp.
CATTTTTATGTATCTATTCATGCTCAGGTACTACTGCATAGAACATCAAGTCTTCTGTACCCTCATTTATAAGGCTGTGGCTGTGTCCCATTGGGCAATAATGACAGTCTCCCGGATTGAGTATCTCTTTAGTATCGTCATATATCATAGTCCCAACACCACTAAGCACAAAAATTATCTCACTGCTTGTATCATGCGTATGCATGCCAATAGAAGCTCCCGGCACAAGCAATCCCTTCATTATTTTATTATAATTTCCTGCATGCATTCGCACCCTGAAAGACTTTTCTCCGCCTTTAAAATTTTCCAGTTCTTTTTCTTCAAGTGAATCAAATACAATCTTCATAAAATTCTTCCTTTCGTCATTTTATCATGCTCCTGTCCAAACAGGCTCTTAAAAAGTCGGTCTATAGCTTCTTCAGCATACTCCATTCCGATTCCGGAATAATTGACTACAAGAGTATGTGGGACAGCCCTATCTATATCATAATAATACTGGCTCAAACAGGATATATGTATCCCATATTGTGCAGCCAGGTCCACTATCCGGCTATCATTATAATCCGTCGCCAGTTTAAGGAGAAAATGAAGTCCGGCATTTTCCTCTTTAATAGTAACTCTGTTATAACATTCGTGATTTCTTATGGTACTAAGTATTTTATCCCTAAGTGATCTGTAATAATTTCTCATTCTATTTATATGTTTCTCCAGATATCCACCATTTATAAAACTCATCAATGTATACTGATCAAAATTGGAAACAGTACACGCATAGAATGAGAGCTCTTTGTTATATTTTTCTACAAGCGGCTCAGGCAATACCATATAGCTTATTCTTATAGTAGACGCCAGGCTCTTTGAAAATGTATTTATATATATTACCTTATCCGATACATCTATACTCTGCAACGCCGGAACAGGCTTACCTGTCAGCCGGAATTCACTGTCATATTCGTCCTCAATTATATATCTGTCAGAAGATTTCGATGCCCATGACAACAACTCGTATCTTCTGCTTACAGGTGTCACAAGTCCTGTAGGGAAATGATGTGAAGGCGAAATATGTAACACATCTGCTTCCGACTCTATAAGAGCTCCCATATCAATTCCATTTTCATCCATTGCAATATGACACCACTTTACATCATGTGCCTGATATATTCTTGCTATCTTCTGATATCCGGGATCCTCAACACCATAACATCTGTCATGTCCAAGGAGCTGAATGATAAGTCCGTACAAATATTCTGTTCCGGCCCCTATGACTATCTGTTCAGGCTCAACAGACATTCCTCTAAATTGATACAAATAACTGGCTATAGCAACTCGTAGCTCATATATTCCTGCTGAAGGCGGCCTGTTCAGCAGCCTTGCCGTGTCATCTGCCATAACATCACGCATAAGCTTTGTCCATGTCGCAAATGGAAAATTCTCACTAATGGCTCTGTTATTTACAAAATCGGCATAATATTCAGGTTCCTTTTTCTTCGAATTATTTTCTTTTAGAATATTTGTTACCTTGCCAGAAACATTACTACTATTTTCCATCGGTCTATGTTTATCAAGTGGCACATATATCTCACAGTTTCCTCCTGTCTCAATATCGCAAACATAAAAACCACTTTTAGGAATAGAATATATATATCCCTCTGCTACAAGCTGGCTATATGCAGTTTCAACAGTAATAGTACTGATATTAAGATGTCTTGCCAACATCCTTTTTGAAGGAAGTTTCTCATTTGCAATCAGTTTACCTGAAATAATATCCTTTTTTATCTGTTTATACAAATACTCATACAGCGTATCATTTCCCTTATCTTCAAAGGAGTATGTCAGCATTTTTCCCTCCATCGTCCTCAAGAACTTTGCTGCATTCTTACCTCAAAATGCACATTTCTTCTACAAATCATCCGGTTACTTTTCAGTATATAAAGCATTTATTATTTTGTAAAGTAATTTTATTTTCATCTGCACATCCTGTAATCCAAGCATAACATTCATTATTTGACGTGGAATTGTACTCATGAAAATTTAGTTTTATTTTTGCATTCACCTCATAACTTAGTCACAGATGTTCTATATCAAACCATAAAACAATTTATCCGCAGCCAATTCAACTTAACTGCGGATAAAAATACTATCTAATATTTTAATTTTAAAGACGACATAATATTTCAAGAACGCCCCAGCGTTCTTGCTGCGGAATGTGCGTCAGCTTTGCTGACATCTTCATCTGCACATTCCTGCAATCCGCCGGAGGCTTTTATCTGTTTACATTCATTTTCAGACTTCTATAATAAATATTCTGAGACAAATATAAATACATTTTGTATATCCCATTATGCCTGTCTGCACATATCTACAAATAATCCATGAAAACGCGTATCGTCCGAAAGCTCAGGATGAAATGCTGCGGCAAGCTGATTCTTATATCTGACAGCTACTATATGACCATCTACCTCTGCAAGCACTTCTACACCATTATCTGCCTGTTCTATATATGGAGCCCTTATAAATTCCATAGGGAATGTACCAAGCCCCTTTATATTTCCATCATTATGAAAACTGCCAAGTTGTCGTCCATAGGCATTACGTTTCACTCTGACAGGAAGTGTTGCAAAATGTCTTCTGTTATCATTCGCAATATCCGATGCCAGCAGAATAAGTCCTGCACAGGTAGCAAGAACAGGCATGCCATTTTCTATTCGCTGTTTTAAATCATCATACATATCAAGTTCTTTAAGTAGCTTTCCCTGAACAGTACTTTCACCACCGGGAAGAACGATTCCATCAAAATTTTGTTCCAAGTCTTTCTTCTGTCTAAGTTCAACAGTCTCACATCCCAATGATTCAAGCATACTCTCATGCTCTATAAATGCACCCTGAACAGCCAAAACTGCTATCTTCATATCAGTCACCTGCCTTAATTCTATTTACCTCTTTCTGCCATCAGCAGCTGTATTTCATCTTCATTAATACCTACCATTGCTT
>JBJEMQ010000096.1:0-13141 GCA_051879755.1 Coprococcus sp.
TATTATCAGGTCTGCAGCTTCAGCTATGTGCATATTCAGGTATCGCTTATGAACTTGAAAAAAAGATATATCCGGACAAGAATATCCGGCTGGCCGGACTGTTATATTATAGCTTTGATGATCCTGTAGTTGAGATGAAGTCTCTTGATATTGATGATGAGGCACAGAGCTTTGTGTGTGAAGCTGAGGTTGCAGAGAAGAGAATGGAGGCTTTGAGGCTTAAGGGATTTGTAAATGCAGATATGGATGTACTGATGAAGATGGATAGAACAGTTACAACTGCACTTCCGATAAAACTGGACAAGAAGGGGGAGCTTAAAGCAAATAATAATATTCTTGAAGAGGAGCAGTTAAAGAAACTGCTTGATTATACGAGAGACAATATGGCCAAACTTGGACAGAAAATCGCATCAGGATGTATAGATATAAATCCTGTAAAAGATGGAAATGAAACAGGCTGCGATTATTGCAGATTTAAAAAAATCTGCAGCTTTGATACAAAATATGGCGGGAACAGTTATCGTGTACCTGATAAAAGTCTAATTTGTAATTTGGAGGAACCATCATGAAATGGACAGAGGAACAGAGTAAGGTTATAAATTCCAGAACGGGCAATCTTCTTGTAGCTGCGGCAGCAGGCTCCGGTAAGACAGCCGTTTTAGTAGAACGAATAATAGAAATGGTGCTTGGAACAGATTCTAGCGGAAATAAGATATCTGATGGTATAGATATAGATGAGCTTCTTGTGGTTACATTTACAAAAGCAGCAGCAAATCAGATGAAGGAAAAGATAGCAGATGTTCTTTCAAAGAAAGCAGAAGAGATGCCGTATAATGAGCATCTCGTAAAACAGCTTGCCTTGCTTGGAAGAGCGGAGATAACAACTATTGACAGCTTTTGTCTGGGGATAGTTAAAGATTATTTTAATGTGGTGAATATAGATTCGAATTTTGATATAGCGGATGGCCCGGAGATGGAGCTTATAAAAGCTGATGTAATGAATGATATAATGGAGGAGTGCTATGAGGAAGCTTCTGATGAATTCATTCAACTTGTGAATGCGTTTTCAAGGAAAGAGTCTGATAGGACAATTACCGAAATGGTAGAAAAACTTTATAAGGTTTCATCGAGCTTTCCAAGACCTGAATTGTGGCTTGATAATGCAAGAGATGCACTGCTTATAAAAGATGCGGAAGAGTTAACCTCTCTTGGGTGGTACAAAGCTTATGAAGAAAGTGTAAGATATGCCATAGAGTCATCTCTGATTATGGCGGAACAATGTATTGAAATTTGTGATGAGCCGGATGGGCCAATAGGCTATAGAAAAGCTATTGAGACTGATGCCGCTATGTTCGAACACATGAAAGAACAAAATAGCCTCACAGAAATAAAAGCATGTTATAGCGGGTTTGTGAATATAGGTAGAAATAAAAAGGATAGTTGTGATGAAAAACTGGCAGGGGATGTCAAAAATATCCGTAGTAAGTATAAAGATTTGATTGATAAGCTGATTTCAGATATTAAGCCCCTTGATATAGTGCTAAAGGAAACAAAATTTATGGGCAGACCTCTTGCGGCGCTTGTAGATTTGACAAAAAAGTATAGGAACAGACTTAATCTGGTAAAAAGACAAAAAAATGTATATGAGTTTCATGATATAGAGAAGCTTGCTCTTGAAATAGTATGTGAAGGATATGATGAAGATGGTGTTGCTGTTCCATCGTCAATAGGTAAAATAATTTCACAAAAATATAAGGAAATTTTGATTGATGAATATCAGGATAGTAATTTCCTTCAGGAGGATATACTTAAATGCGTATCAGGTTGTGGTAAAAATATAAATAATACATTTATGGTGGGTGATATAAAACAAAGTATATATCGTTTCAGAATGGCAAGACCTGATTTGTTTCTTGAAAAATATAGTACATATTCAGAAGAAATTGATGAAAGTGATTGCAGGAAAATTCTTTTGTCGAATAACTTCAGAAGTTCAAAATCAATACTGGATGCTGTTAATATGATATTCGCACCATTAATGTCAAAGGATATAGGCGGAATAGAATATGATACGTCGGCATTTCTAAAGCCTGGTCCGGAGCAGCTTGCTGCTTCATCTGATGATTTAAAACCTGAGTTATATCTTATAGGTAATAATACAAAGGAAACTGAGAAAGACAACACAGAAATCGAAGCAATAACGATAGCGAATAAGATAGATGAGATTGTAAACGGAAATGAACCATTATTTATCAGAGATGATAAATCTCCGGAAGGGAAAAGAAAAGTCAATTACAGGGATATTGTTATTTTGCTTAGGAGTGTAAAAAGCAGTGCTCTTGTATATGACCAGGTATTTTCCGAAAGAGGAATACCTGTATATCTAGAGAGTGAGCAGGGATATTTTGATGCTATAGAAGTGAATACACTGCTCTCCATGCTGGCTGTAGTTGACAATGTATATCTTGATTATGATATGGCAGCAGTTCTCCGTTCGCCACTTGTAGGATTAAATGAAGAACAATTGGCTCATATAGTTGGAATATATAATCAGCACATGAAACAGCAAAAGAATGAAAATGCTTTAAAAAATGGGATGCTTTATGACAAGATAGTATATTATACAGAACTTGGACTCGAAAATGATATAAATAGTAAACTGACATCATTTCTTGATATGCTGAGGCATCTTAAATCTGAAAAGAATTATATGTCCATAAGTGATATGATCAGATATATACTTGATGAAACAGGTTATTACTGGTTTGTGGCGGCTATGGGTATGGGAAGAAGAAGACAGGCTAATATTGATATGCTGATTAATAAGGCTGATGCATATGAGGAAAGCAGCTTTAAGGGTCTGTTCAATTTCCTTAGATATATAGACAGACTTAAGGTGAACGATATAGATTTTGCCGAAGCAGGTGTCTTATCGGATAATGAGGATACAGTCAGAATTATGACTATGCATAAGAGTAAAGGCCTTGAATTCCCTGTTGTATTTGTGAGTGGTCTTGGAAAGCAGCTTACAAATATGGATGCAAAATCTGCGGTAATTATACATCCGGATTATTATCTTGCATCCCATGCCATAGATATAAAAAACAGAGTGAAGCAGAATACATTTGCAAAAAATGCTATTATATATGCACAGAAGACAGAAATGTATGCGGAAGAGATGAGAGTCTTATATGTTGCACTTACACGGGCCAAGCAAAAGCTCTATATGACAGGCTGTGTAAATGATGTAGATAAAACGTTAGAAAAATGTGAAGGTATCGTAACAGAAACAGGTAAGCTGTTATTCGTTGATAAACTTGCATCTTCAAATTTTATGGAATGGATATTGATGAGCCATACTGCCGGAAATGGAGCAGAAGATTTAATAGAACGGCATTTTGGTAATGGTATAGATATATTGGCTGAAGATTATAAGCTGGCAGCAATAAAAGCAATATCTGTGCCGGATAATGAGGATGATATTAGTGACAGTATTATTTGCGAAGATGCGAAGAAAGCTCTTTCCTTCAGTTATGCATATGGTTTGGATAATTATAAGAGTAAGATGTCTATAACGGAGATAAAGAAACTTCAGTCAGAAGGCGAAGAAAATCCGGGCGTTGTATTATACAAAGCAAAGGAAGATAATGAGGATATACCTGTTCCTGATTTTATGACGGACAAGAAGGTTATTCATGGAAACGAGCTGGGTACTGTTATGCATAAGATTATGGAACTTATTGATTTCCAGAAGGCTGATATGCAGGAGATAGACAGACAGGTTGACATAATGTTTGATAAGAAAATATTTGCAGATGAATTCAGACCATACATTCAAACTAAAAAGTTATACTATATGTTAAACAGCAGTGTTGGAAAGCGTATGGCAGCGGCAGATAGAAATAAGAAGCTTTTTAGGGAAAGACAGTTTTATATATCCATGCGGCCTGACAGTATATGGAGTGAAGAGAAAAGAACTGAAGAGATAATAGTTGTTCAGGGAATTATAGATGCATATTTTATTGAGAATGGGCAGGCTGTGCTTCTTGACTATAAAACAGATAAGGTTTCTGATATGAAAGAACTTGTCACCAGATATCATGTACAGCTTGAAAAATATGCTGAAACTATAGAAAGGCTTACAGGTTATACGGTTAAGGAAAAAATCATATACTCTTTTTGCCTGAATGATGAGATTTCTTTTTGACGTAATACATTTAAGCATTACTGACATTTTCATCCGTAATAAGTGGGTTGTAAACATTAAGGTCAATTGGTATAATGTTTACGAAAACAGATTGTTTGCTGTTCTATGGGGATAGATTATAATACCTCATGGTTATAATAAAGAAAGAGGAGTAACATACTATATGATAAAGGCAGAAGGCTTAACAAAGGTATATGGGGAAGATTTTGTATCGGTAGATGATTTAAGCTTCCATATAAAAAAAGGAGAGATTGTCGGCTTTGTAGGTCAGAATGGTGCAGGTAAGACTACAACCATTAAGATGCTTACAGGTATATTAAAACCGACAAAGGGTTCAGTTACAATAAATGGTTTTGATATAGAAAAGAATCCTCTTGAGGCAAAAAGGTCGGTAGGCTATATAGCAGATAATCCTGATATTTTTCTGAGACTTACCGGGCTTGAATATGTGAATTTTATAGCTGATATATATGGTGTATCATCTTCTGACAGAATGGAACGCATTGAAGGTATGGCAGCACGTTTTGGTATGGAGGACAGCTTAAACAAGCAGATGGTCAGTTATTCCCATGGTATGCGACAGAAAATGATGGTTATAGCAGCGCTTGTTCATAATCCTCCTGTATGGATTCTGGACGAACCAATGACAGGTCTTGACCCCAATGCCGCATATGAATTAAAGAAGATGATGAGAGAACATGCAGACGCAGGCAACAGTGTATTTTTCTCAACACACGTGCTTGAGGTGGCAGAGAAGTTATGTGATGAAATAATTATAATAAAAAAGGGTAAGGATATATATCAGGGCACACTTGATAAGCTTGTAGAGGAGCATAAAAACAAATCTCTTGAGGACATTTTTATAGAGATGACACATAGTAATAACTAGGGTAGGGAGTTATATGAAAGAATATTTACTACTGACAAGAGCAATAAGTAAAAATAATGATATGGACATGCCTGAGAGCGGCAAGAAAGCAAAATCATACAAGATTATGGGCGCTCTGGCTATGTGCTGTATTATGATACCATGTTGCTTTATAGTTGGATTTATAGTGTACATTATGACTCAGGCGATTGTTGAGGCTGGAGGAAATACTGAAGGACTGGAGCTGATAGTACAGTTGCTTTCTGTGTTTGGCGTTATATTCAGCATTATGGTTATATTTAATGTGATGTATTTTTCGTCGGACCTGAATCATCTGCTTCCGCTTCCTGTAAAGCCGTCAACACTCGTAGCTGCAAAATTTACACATGCATATTTTGCAGAGAGTATTATGGAATTTATGATACTTTTTTGCGGATTTATAGGATATTTTATAGCTGTAGGAGTAAAACCTGTTTCACTTATTACAGCTATATTTGGTGTATTTCTTATTCCCGTTCTGCCTCTTGTATATTGCGGTATATTTTGTCTTATTATCATGGCATTTTTTAGTAAGGTACGGATTTTTAAGAATGTCGATTTTATGGTAGGACTTGTTTCAATAGTATTTATAGGATTATTTCTTTTATCATTTGCACAGCTTGACAGTGTAAGTATAAATACATATATAGACAGTCTGATGGGCAAGAATAACATATTTATAAGTATTATGGGAAGAATATTCTTTACTGTACCACTGTTTCTCAAAGCACTGGGAAGTAACAGTATAGTATATTTTTCACTATTTGTGCTTGTAAATGCGGCAGCTATAGCAGTGTTGTTATTATTAGGAAATGCTCTGTATCTTAAAGGTGTTTATCTTGTATCTTCAAATGGAAGAGGTGGAAAAAGAGAAAAATGCAAGGAGAAGTTGTCTTATGAGGCTACAGCGCCATTTAAGGCATATCTGATTAAGGAATGTAAAATTCTTTACAGAACGCCTGCATATAGGAAATATTGTGTGGTAGTAAATTTTGTATGGCCTATTGTTGTTGTGGCTATGTTTCTGTTACCTGCTACCAGAGATTTTGTAGAATCTTTTAAAGGATTATTTACAAAGGGATTTGTATTATCAGATGTGATAGTACTTCTGGCTGTTATAATTTTGTCTTTTTTTGCAACAGCATTGAACAGTATTGCTTCTACATCGTTTACAAGAGAAGGAGCACATTTTTCTTTTGTAAAACATGTTCCTTTTAGTTATAAAAAACAGGTGCAGATAAAAGCACTTGTAAGTATCATATATAGTGGCATAACGGTAACGATTTCCACAATAATACTTTGTATATTAATGGAATGCTCAATTACCGGCATTTTGTATCATATTGCGATAGGAATGATGTCGGTAATTATCTGTACCTATATTGGTATTATGTTGGATGCAACTCATCCCAGACTTGACTGGGAAGATGAATATGGTGCATTGAGAGGCAATTTGAATGCATTTTTCAATATGGCTATTGCCATTCTCATTGCCATGGTATTATGTCTGATTGGATGGGTATTGTTTAAATACACAAGATTCAGCTCAAGACTGATATTTATTATATATTTTGCAGTGATGGCTATGGCCTGCTTCAGCATAGAAAGAATATCTGTGAAGCATACCATTTTTAGCATAGAGAAAGATTTATGATTTGACTTAGGATACTCATGGCAGAAGTTTTATAGATGAGCATAAAAGCAACTATTCATAGAAAGGATAATGTGAAATGAAAAATGTAAATGCATGGAATAAGTATGATAAAGAGGAACTGGATAATCTTGAAAAATTGTGCAAGGATTACAGGGAGTTTCTTGATAATGGAAAAACGGAGAGAGAATGTGTAAAAGAGATAGTAAAGCAGGCAAAGCATGCGGGTTATGTTAATATAAATGATATTATACATGCCGGCTCTAAGATAAAGACAGGTGATAAGATATATGCTGTCTGGATGAATAAGACAGTTGCGCTCTTTAACATTGGAAAGAAAAATATAGAAAAAGGAATGAATATTCTTGGCGCACATATTGACTCACCAAGAATGGATGTAAAACAGAATCCATTGTATGAGAAAGATGGTTTTGCATATCTGGACACACATTATTATGGTGGAATAAAAAAATACCAGTGGGTTACAATTCCACTTGCTATACATGGTGTTGTGGCAAAGACAAATGGAGAAATTGTTGATATAAATATAGGAGAGGATAAGCATGATCCGGTATTTTGTGTAACTGATTTGCTTATTCATCTTGCACAAAACCAGATGGAAAAAAAGGCAAATAAAGTTATAGAAGGTGAGGAGCTTGATATATTATTTGGCAGCAAACCTGTTAAAGGTGAAGAGAAAGAGGCTGTTAAAGAAAATATTCTCGCCTTACTCAAAAAGAAATACGGAATCAGAGAGGAAGACTTTGTATCAGCAGAGCTCGAGATTGTTCCGGCCGGAAGAGCCAGAGAGTGCGGTATAGATAAAAGTATGATTATGGCATATGGGCAGGATGACAGGGTATGTGCTTATACGTCTCTTGCTGCGATGCTTGAAGCAGATACACCTGAGAAAACTACCTGCTGTCTGCTTACAGATAAGGAAGAAATCGGCAGTGTCGGAGCTACAGGTATGCAGTCACATTTCTTCGAAAATACAGTTGCAGAGGTTATGAATGCCATGGGTGATTATAGTGAACTTAAGCTTAGACGTTGTCTTGCTTCATCGCGAATGCTTTCGTCTGATGTATCGGCAGCTTATGATCCGACTTTTGCCAGTGCATTTGATAAAAAGAATGCTGCAATCTTTGGTGAGGGAATGGTATTTAATAAGTTTACAGGGTCAAGAGGCAAGTCAGGCTCAAATGACGCAAATGCAGAATATCTGGGAGCAATCAGAAAGGTTCTGGATGATGCAGATGTATGTTATCAGACTGCAGAACTCGGCAAGGTAGATGTAGGCGGTGGCGGAACTATAGCTTATATTCTGTCATTATATGGTATGGAAGTAGTTGATTGTGGTGTGGCAGTTTTGAATATGCATGCGCCATGGGAGGTTACATCAAAAGCTGATATATATGAAACCAAGAAGGGATACGTGGCATTTTTATTAGGTGCATAACATATGAAAAAAAAATCATTATTAATAAAAATAAATATGATTATTATAGCTGTGGCAATGGTATTATTGCCACGGCTTATTGTGCTTGGACAGGAGAATTTTGCTTCGGATTACAGTCAGAACGAGTTCAGTGAAGATGAAGGTTTTGACAGTGGTGACGCAAATTGTATTTGCCAGTCTGAAAGTGGATATATCTGGATAGGAACTGATAGTGGATTGTATAGGTACGATGGAAGTGAGTTTGTACTTATTTCTTTAGATAGAAATACTGTTGGCAGTGTATATTCCATTAATTGTATATATAACACATCAAACGGAGAACTATATGTCGGAACAGAAAATTATGGCCTTTTTATGTATGATAAGGGTACATTTAACAGGGTAAAAGAAACTTATGATATGGGAATATCGACAGTTAATGACATATATGAGGATGAGGAAGGTGCATTGTGGCTTGGAACCTCCCAGGGTATATATATGTTGGCTTCGGATGGAGTTACTGCAATATCGGATGAACATATTAATAATGCCAATATAGGAAATATTAGTGGTTACCAAAATAATATATATGCTGTTGCAAATAATGATACACTCGTTACCATTTCGGACGGAGAGAATGTACATACAAAATCTAAGTCCAAATATGGAATTGATGATATAAACAGTCTTTACGTTGATGAAGATGGCATCAGATATTATGGCTCGGTAGGACATACTATTTTAAAGATACAAGAAGACAAGAAATACGAGCTTATTAGCACAGGTAATATAAGTGGAATTAATAATATAGTCAATAATGGTGACAGAATATGGATACTGGCAGATGATGGTGTTGCATATCTGAATTCGGATAAGACAGAAATAGTACCGGTTACACGACTTAAATTTAACGAGTCAATGAGTGATATGATGGTAGACTATGAGGGAAATTATTGGTTTACTTCATATAGAAAAGGTCTGCTGATGCTGGAGAGAAGCAAGTTTAGTAATGTTTCCATGAAATATGGCATAGAAGACTCTATTGTAAACTGTGTTATGGAATACAATAATCAGTTGTATATAGGAACAGATGATGGACTTAATATAGTTGGTTCAGATGGAAAACTGGTTATAAAGGATGAACTTGTACGGCTTCTGGATGGCATAAGTATTCGAGATATGTATGTTGATTCAAATAATAACCTATGGATATGTACCTATAGAATATATGGTGTTATTAAGGTAAATAAAAGCGGTGCATACAAATTCTATAACCGAAGTGAGTCATATCTTGTCAGTAATACAGTAAATTGTATAACAGAAATGTCAGATGGCTCCATGGCAATAGGCACAGAAAATGGTATCTCTATTCTTAAGGCAGATAAAGTAGTTAAAAATTATACGAGAATTGACGGACTTAATAATTCAGATGTAATCAGTCTCTATGAAAATAAAGAGGGAATTTTATATGCCGGAACAAACGGCGGGGGTATATATACTATAAGTCCCGACTCGTATGTAAGAAAGATGCCTGTTGAGGATGGAGTGAAGTTCAATATTATATCTGCCATAGCCGGTGGAAACAATGGTGTATGGATAGGAACAGAAAACGGATTATATTATCAGGAAGGTGTAGTCAGACAGATTGCAGCCGTAGATTCTGCAAATAGCATATATGATATTATTATTGATGATAGTGGTTATATGTGGATATTTGGTTCTAAAGGAATAAGCAGATATTATGAAAACGATTTGCTGAGCAGTACCCAGCCGGAAAGTATAAGCTATACAAAAAATGATGGAATCATATCAGGTATTACAGAACGTTCGTCCAACTATATAACAGATAATGGCATTGTATATGTATGCTGTGATGAAGGACTGTGCAGTTTTGAGCCTGAAAATGAATATAAAAATGATGTAGCCCCTAAGGTACGTATTTCATCAGTTTTTGTAGATGATAAGGAATACAAATTCTCTGATTTGGATGGCAAGATAGATGTTCCAGGAAATACGAGCAGAATAACTGTAAAATTTTCCGTTTTGAGTTATGTAAACCGGGCAAATATTGTTGTTAAATATTATCTTAAAGGTTTTGAAAAAGAGGAGAGAACAATATCCGGCACAGATGTAATGGAAGTCGAATATACGAATCTTGAAGGTGGAAGTTATGAATTTGTATTATCGGCAGAAAATGCAGATGGTGTAAGTTGTGATCAGAATCTGACATTTGTAATAAATAAAGAACTTGGATTCTGGGAAACCAATATGGCAAAGGCAATAATAATCATTGCAACACTCTCCTTTATATTAATTATCATTTTAACAATAAAGGGAATTGCACACACAATAAAAAGAAAGAATGAGCAGGTTGAGGAACTCAGTAAGAAGAATGAAGAGGCTGAGAAATCTAACCAGGCAAAAAACGATTATGTAAATTATCTGAGTCATGAAATACGTGTTCCGTTAAATACCATCTTAGGTGTCAGCGAAATGGTAATGAGAAATGCAGAAAAAATTAATGATGAGCAGATGCCTCAGTATAAGGCATTGTATGATGCGGGATACGAGATTTTAGGTATGGTAGATGGAATATCGCGTTTGTCTAATCTCAGAGATGGAAGTATTGAACTTGTGTGTAAGGAATATGCAGTGTCGGATGTTATTGAAGATCTGTCAAATCAGTTCAAGTCCATGGTGAACAGAGACCTCATAGAACTTAAGGTAAGTATAGAAGATGATATTCCAAATGGCTTGATAGGTGATGTGGCAAGAATAAAGGAGCTTGTAACAAATATTTTTGCAAGAGCTGCCAGCACCACTAAGGAAGGATATATCAGAATAGATATAGATTGGCGGCCATGTGAAAATGCAGACGTTGAGCTGCCGGAAAGTACAGATTCCGGATTATCTGAAGGTGAAAAGAATAATAATACTTTATGGAGTGCATCGGATAATGAGGATATATATCTTGATTTCAAGATATCTGATACAGGTGTCGGAGTAAAGGAAGAAAGACTCACGCAACTGTTTGATTTGGATGATTCATATGAAAAGGCAGATATCGGAAAATTCGATATAAGTCTTGGACTTGCTATAGCAAAGCAGTTAGTATATCTTATGGATGGAGAGATATCGGCTGACAGTACCTATGGAGCAGGAACTACAATTACATTCAGTATAAGGCAGTCAGTATTTGATTATAGTTATGTAAACTATAATCTGAATAGAAAAAAGGAACTTGCAAGAAGATATTCAAATTCCAGAATATGGCTTCCTGATGTAAGAGTACTTATTGTAGATGAATCAGAACTTGGACTTCAGGTTGAGAAAACGTTGTTTGATACCTACGGGCTTGTCTGTGATACAGTTACTTCCGGCTTTGATGCCATAGATAAGGTTATGGTAAATCAATATGACATAGTATTTATGGATACTGTTATGCCTGTTATGGATGGAAAGGACACAGTCAGGGAAATTCGTAATCTGGAAGGTGAGGAATATAGAAAAATGCCGATTATTGCCATGTCGGTCAATACTGTAGATATGTCCAGAGAAGAAATTCTTACATCAGGTTTCAATGAAGTACTTGTAAAACCGCTTGAGCTAGATGAGGTTGAAGCTGTTCTTAGAATGTTTCTTTCAGATGACAAGATTAAGGAAAAAACAACTGATATAGCACCTGACGCAGATGTTTCACAGTATTTTGAGGCTGCAAAGGTATTGAAAAAGTATATATCAATTGAAGATGCTCTTAAGATGATGGGTGGCAGCTTTGATAACTTTAATAAATTCCTTGTTAACTATAAGGTTCAGTATGAAGAAGAAACATATATGCTCAGGGATTATATTGATGATGATGTCAGAAAATTCAGAAATGTAATTCATAATATCAAGAGCAGCAGTGGCAATATATGTGCATTTACAATAGAACGAAAGGCAGCAAATCTTGAATCTGCTATAAACATAGGTAACATGCAGTATGCGAGAGAAAACACAAGGGAATTTGTGGCATTAATGAAAGATATGTTTAAGGCAGTTGATATATATATATCAGAGATAATTCATGAAGAAAAGCCTGTGCAGAAAGAGCAGAAAGATTCTATTAACAGAGGTAAGCTGAAGGAACTCCGTGCCTATCTTAAGGCATGTGAACTTGAACCTGTACAGTCTTTGATTGCCGACATAGATTCGTATGAATATGGCGATATTGATACAGAGTTCTTTAATGCATTAAAGATGACAATAGATGCTATGGATTATGAAGGCGCAAGTGAAATTATAGACCAGTATCTGAATAGTATATAAACTAAAAATTATAAAATGGACTAAGTAAAACGACTTTAAGTTGTATTTCACAAGTTAGTTATCGCAATGCTATAATATAAAAACATGTAAGATAAGCTGTTATATTCAGAATATCATACATAATTATTATAAATATTAAGAAAAGAGGATAAAGATATGAGAGTAGCAATTATTATGGGTTCAACAAGTGATATTGCAAAGGTAGAGCCTGCTGTAGGAATTTTAAAGGAATATGGTGTACAGGTAGATGTGAGATGTTTATCTGCGCACAGGGCTCATGCAGGTCTTGCTGAGTTTATTAATGAAGCAAATAATAATGGAACAGAGGTTATAATTGCGGCAGCGGGTATGGCAGCAGCTTTGCCGGGGGTAGTAGCTTCTCAGACAGTACTTCCTGTTATAGGTGTTCCGCTTTCCGGTGCAACCTTAGACGGAATGGATGCACTTCTTTCCATAGTCCAGATGCCATCAGGTATTCCGGTAGCAACTGTAGCAATAAACGGAAGTAAGAATGCAGCATATCTTGCATTGCAGATTATTGCAGTAAATAATGAAACTGTGAAAGAAAAACTTCAGGCTGAGCGTAAAGCCATGGAAAGCGCAGCGATGAAAGCAAATGAAGAAGTAATA
>JBJEMQ010000097.1:0-2984 GCA_051879755.1 Coprococcus sp.
TATCACAGTTGTATTATCCTATATGCCGTGATGGTAAGGTTGAGATAGAGGTAGATGGTAAAAAGAAATTTGTAAGAATACATGAGATACATATGGAGGAGGATGCCGGTAAGCTGGTACACGACCCATATACAGATAGTTCGCTTGTGGATTTCAACCGTTCGGGTGTTCCACTTATAGAGATAGTCTCCGAGCCTGATATGCGTTCAGCAGAAGAGGTTATAGCATATCTTGAGAAGCTGAGACTTATCATTCAGTATCTTGGTGCTTCAGATTGTAAACTGAATGAGGGTTCGATGAGGGCCGATGTAAACCTGTCGGTAAGAGAGGTTGGTGCAGAGGATTTTGGCACAAGGACAGAGACAAAGAACCTGAATTCGTTTAAGGCAATTGCCCGGGCTATTGAAAATGAGAGGGAACGTCAGATTGACTTGATTGAGTCAGGAGAGCCTGTTATTCAGGAGACCAGAAGATGGGATGATACAAAAGAATATTCATATGCCATGCGTTCTAAAGAGGATGCACAGGATTACAGGTATTTCCCGGATCCTGACCTTGTTCCTATTCATATAGATGATGAATGGCTGGAGAAAATCCGTAATGCACAGCCTGAGTTCAGGGATGAAAAAAGACTCAGATATAAAGAAGAGTATGAGCTTCCTGACTATGATATAGATATAATTACAAATACAAAGAAAATGGCAGATATATTTGAGGAGACTATTGCACTTGGTGCACAGCCTAAGAAAGTATCTAACTGGCTTATGGTGGAAACTATGAGACTTATGAAAGAACACCAGATAGATGCAGATAAGCTTTCATTTAGTGCAGAGCATCTGGCTAAGCTTATTAAGATGACTGATGATAAGGTTATTAACGGCAGTGTTGCGAAGGAAGTATTTGAGAAGATATTTACAGAGGATATTGACCCTGAAGAGTACGTTAAGGAAAATGGCCTTGCAACTGTAAATGATGAAGGGGCACTGCGTACAGCGTGTGAGGAAGCAATAAGTAATAACCCTAAGGCAGTAGAGGACTACCGGGGTGGTAAGGAGAAAGCACTTGGTGCACTGGTGGGACAGGTTATGAAGGCGATGAAGGGAAAAGCCGACCCTGCATCAGTTAATCAGTTATTAAAGGAGCTGCTGTAGGCATGGAAGAAAACAGACCTATAAAGAAAAGAGATACCTATAAAAGAATAATTACATTTTCAGAAGGCATTATACTGCTGGCAATAGAATTGTATCTGTTTGGTATAATGTGGTACAGGTATTATGCAATTGATATTGCACTGCCATTCTTTAGAAAAGGTAACTGGGCGGTTATTGGTATGTATGGGCTTATTGTATTTCTGTTTACCAAGCTGTATGGAGGATACCGTGTAGGTTTTTTGAGACTTATTGATGTCCTTTATTCCCAGATATTATCCCTTATATGCTCGAATATAGTTGCATATGTGCAGTTATGTATAGTATGTCGTGATTATGTAAATCCACTTATGTTGCTCAGACTCACTTTTTTTGAGCTGATAGTTATAGTTATATGGGTATTGGTATGCAGGTATCTTTATGCAAAATTCTATCCGCCAAGGCATCTTCTTCTTGTGTACGGATATAAAACTCCTGTAGAATTTATTGATAAGATAAATGCCCGTAAGGATAAATATATTATAGAGGATAGAATACATGTCAGCGAAGGTGAGCAGAAGATTAAAGAAAAAATATTGCAGTATGAGGGTGTAGTGCTTTGTGAAACCAAGGCTTACATCAGAAATGAGCTTGTGAAATATTGTTTTGAACATTCAATACGTTCATATGTGGTGCCTAAGCTTTCTGATATTATTATACTTGGAGCAGAACCAATTCATTTGTTTGATACACCTATTCTGCTTTCCAGAAATCAGGGATTTACAGGAGAGGATATGATATTTAAGAGAATTCTTGATATCGTTTGCTCACTTATTCTGCTTATACTTGCATCACCATTTATGATTATTATAGCTGCCTGTATCAAATTATATGACAGGGGTCCTGTATTTTATAAGCAGGACAGACTTACTTTAAATGGGAGAGTATTTAAAATAATTAAGTTCAGAAGCATGAGAATGGATTCGGAAGTAAATGGTGCCCAATTGGCGAAGAAGCATGATGACCGTGTTACACCTGTAGGAAAAGTTATCAGAAAACTTCATCTGGATGAGCTCCCACAGCTCTTTAATATATTAAAGGGTGATATGTCTATGGTAGGACCAAGACCGGAACGACCGGAGATTGCCAAGTTGTATGAGGAAACATTTCCGGAGTTTAAGTACAGACTTAAGATGAAAGCGGGACTTACAGGTTATGCACAGGTGTATGGAAAGTATAATACAACACCTAGAGATAAACTGAAGCTTGATTTGACATATTATGAGCAATATACTATATGGCTTGATATAAAGCTGATACTTCTGACATTCAAGATATTATTCCAGAAGGAAAATACAGAAGGAATAGATGCGAATCAGACTACTGCAATGAGAATAGACAAGAAGCCACCGGCACCTGTGAACCAGAAGCCGGAAGGACTTGATGAGTCTGAGGATTCCTTCTATTAGTTGGAATACATGGAGAAGACAGATGGAAGAAAATATAAAACGTAGGCCCGGAAGGCCGACAGAAAAAAGAAAAGACACGATACTGAGATTAAGAATAGACTCAGATACACATGCAAAGCTTAATGCTTATGCAAAAAAGAATAAACAATCTATGTCACAGATAATGAGAGAAGCTATCGAAAGATTGATAGCGGAAGATGAAAAAGAATTGGAGATATAGTTTGGACATATAAAAAGACTGCCGATGATAATGAGGCAGTCTTTTTTGCGGGTGCGCACCATGGCGCTTTGCCGGTATGAAAAAATAAATATATCTGTTACAGCTTATAGCCATTCTTAGTTAAGAGTTGTCTTGCGGTTTCGATAGAATCAGCACCAACAGCATTTT
>JBJEMQ010000098.1:0-2978 GCA_051879755.1 Coprococcus sp.
AGATATTATTGATACAAAATCCTCATTTGCTGATTGGCTCAATAATCAGAATGTTTGTAATCAATTAAAACTTGATATAAAAATCTGCTTTGTGAAGAATGGTTATCCACCACAGTATAGTCCGGAAGTATTCAACAAAGTTGTGAAACAGGTGGAGAATTTTGAGGAGTATTCCATAACAGAAAATATAGGAAATGAAGCAGCTAATTCTGCAAAGATTTATCAATATGAGCTAGAGCATAAGGTAATGGAGGTTGCGGAAGATTCGACACATTATGGTGATTAAAAAAATAATCAAGGAGGAATTTTTTGAATGAAGGATATCAGAAATGATTTTTTTGATGATATATACAAATTGCTGGAAGATGCCAGAAAAAGTGTGAAAAAAGCTGTTAATCTCGCAATGGTTTATTCATACTTTGAAGTGGGACGAAAGATTGTTGAAGAAGAGCAAAATGGAGAAAACAGGGCTCAATATGGGCAATATATCATGAAAGAATTATCAGAGTATTTGACTAAGAATTTTGGAAAAGGTTTTTCCGTTACCAATTTGAAACAAATGCGTCAGTTTTATTGTGTTTATTCCCAGGATCAAATTGGTCAGACACTGTCTGACCAATTCAAAAATTTGCCAATAGCAAGTAACGGTCGCAAGTTTTTTCTTAGTTGGTCACATTATCTTAAATTAATGCGCATAGAAAATGTTGACGAACGTCATTTTTATGAAATAGAAGCTGTAAAGAATAATTGGAGTTTATCGGAATTAAACAGACAGTTTGATAGTGCACTTTATGAACGCCTTGCGTTAAGCAAAGATAAAGATAAAATTGTCCAGTTATCTCAAGAAGGACAAATTATAGAAACATCCTCTGATATTATAAAAGATCCATATGTATTGGAGTTTTTAGGGTTAGAAGAGAAAAGTGGATATTCCGAAAATGATCTTGAAGCACACCTGATAGACAATTTGCAAAAATTTTTACTGGAATTGGGGGCAGGATATACGTTTGTTGCAAGACAGAAAAGGTTTACTTTTAATGAGGACCATTTTAGGGTAGATTTAGTATTCTATAATCGTTTGATGCGTTGCTTTGTGCTTTTTGATTTGAAGATAGGAACACTAAAACATCAGGATTTGGGACAAATGCAGATGTATGTTAATTATTATGACCGATATGAAAAGCAGGAAGACGAAAATCCTACGATTGGTGTGTTACTATGTCAAGATAAAGATGACTCGCTAGTAGAATTGACTTTACCTGAGGATGCAAATATATTTGCGTCAAAGTATCAATTATATCTTCCAGATAAGCAGGTATTACAGAGCAAGCTGAAAGAATGGATAGAAGAATCAGGAGGTGCATATTAGATGAAGCTACAATTCAAGCATCAGAAGTTCCAGGCAGATGCCGCCAAAGCTGTGGTTGATGTGTTTGCCGGGCAGCCTTCTCAGATGTTGGAGGGCAGATACAACCTGACCATTGAAATGGAAAGCTGAAAGAATTGCTTTGATAAATTGAAGGTGCAAAGATGATATGAGATACAGAATTGTTCCAATTGGAGTAGTTCGTTCGATTGTTACGATTGCTTTAGGTTGGGAGGATTTACTAAAAATGATAAATACTATACCGGGCACGGAAGTAATTCATTACAGGCAGATAGACATATAAAAATCAATAACTTCAGAGGCATTAAGTAGTCAGCAATATTTTACAGAAAAAAGACTTTTCTGTAGCTATGACCCATGCTAAGGAACATATTAAAACCGTACCCCTCCCTCAATTCTACCTCTTTGTAATTTTCCCAAACTATGCTATAATGTGAGCTTAGTGAGAATCTAGTACTACGAACGAAGTGTCGTATGGAAAATAAGAGAGGTATTTTTTTGAAGAATTTATATATAGCAGAGAAGCCGAGTGTAGCAAGGCAGTTTGCAGATGTACTGGGTGTAAAAGGAAATGCAGGTGCCGGATACCTTGAATCAGATAATTCTATTGTGACGTGGTGTGTAGGGCATTTGATTACTATGAGCTATCCGGATGCATATGATGAGAAGTTAAAGAAATGGAGTCTGGAAACAATACCATTTATTCCCGATGAGTATAAATATGAAGTGATTCCGGGAGTTGAAAAACAATATAAGATAGTAGAAGGCCTGTTGAATAGAGCAGATGTAGGCTGTATATATGTATGTACTGATTCGGGACGTGAAGGAGAGTATATATACAGGCTGGTAGATGCAATGGCACATGTATCAGGCAAAGAAAAAAAGCGCGTCTGGATTGATTCACAGACAGAAGAGGAAATACTTCGGGGAATCAGAGAGGCAAAGCCACTTTGCGAATATGATTCATTAAGTGATGCCGCATATCTCAGGGCGCAGGAGGATTATCTTATGGGTATTAACTTCTCCAGGGCGCTGTCGCTTAAATACAGCTATGTAGTACGCAATTATCTGAATCTGGATAAATGCGTTATAGCTGTAGGACGTGTTATGACATGTGTATTAGGCATTATAGTAAAGAGAGAACGTGAGATAAGGGAATTTGTTAAAACTCCATTTTATAGAGTTGTAGCAGCTATTGGAGCAGAGAATAATACATTTGATGCCGAATGGAAGGCTGTAGAAGGCAGCAGGTATTATAATTCGCCGTTGCTTTATAAAGAAAATGGGTTTAAAGAAAAAAAAGACGCAGAAGAACTTGTGAGCTTTTTATCTGATGGAGATAAAAAGTCAGAGGTGGCAGCAATAGAACGTAAGAAGGAAAAGAAAGCTCCACCTATGCTATATAATCTTGCGGAGCTTCAGAATGATTGTTCAGCTTTATTTAAGATAAGTCCTACAGACACCTTGAAGATAGTTCAGGAGTTGTATGAGAAAAAGCTTGTTACATATCCAAGAACTGATGCGAGAGTTCTTTCCTATTCAAATACGAATAAACTCAAAAAAATCAAGACATTACTTCGTCTTTATAAAA
>JBJEMQ010000099.1:0-2960 GCA_051879755.1 Coprococcus sp.
TGTTCAACCGAAAGTTATCGATTTTCTTTTTTTAATGTGCAATATAATATCTGTTCTCAATCCTCGTCGTATACAATAAACGGAATATTCATCTCTTCTTTCGTATATCCGGCATGCACGCCTTTGAAAGCAGCCACTTCTTCGGCAGTATTGAAAACGGTAAGATCTGTTACTGCTATTGCCACATAATCGCCAATCATACTAATGCGCTTTTTTCAACCATAACCTGCACTTTATTATTTGACGCATAAGTACTCTTCATCAAAGTACGCGCTTTGATTTTTTCATAGAAATTCATTGCGGGTGCATGTTCAGCGGTGTAAAGGACAATCCCTGCAAGACCGTTGTTTTTTCTGTATTCCCTGAGGGCATCAACAAGTTTTCTGCCAATGCCTGAACGTTGTTATTGCAGATCAACGATAAGTTCATCTATATATCATCCTTATTCCAGCTGACTTTTCTGCAGGCTAACACTGCCCCGCCAATCACTCCGTTTTCTTCTGAAAATGCCTCCTTGAATATGGCAGCGCATTGTGCCAAGTCTTTTGATTCAAATTGTCTGATTATAATTTCTAATTAGAAGTATAACATAATTATTGTGACTTAACATACTCCATCACGGCATTTTTTACTTCTTTTTCATGACCCTCCATCAGATGTCCGCCCGTTTCAAAGGAAACAAGGGTACAATTTGGAAATCTATTTAGAGCTTTTTCAACATCCTCATAACTTGCCAGTTTATCATCCTTCGCATGTAAAATAAGCGTTGATACCTGCAGGTTTTCAATTATGTAAGAATCATAATTTCTCGCCATATCGGAATTTGTGATGGAAGCATCCAAAATTACACCTTCCTTACGTTCTCCGACGGGAAGCATACCGTAAATTGTTGATGAATCCATTCCCATGATAGGCTCAAATAATGGACTCAACAAAAACATCGCATAATCGTTGCATAAAAAGGGTGGGGGGCCAGAATATTCCGCATATTTCACAGGTTTCGTGGCAAGCGGCATTGCAGAACAATACAGTATCAATCCTTTTGTTCTTTCTGGATAATCAAGTGCAAATCGTATCGCAATGCTACCACCGGCTGATGTTGCCAGCAGATATACCTTGTCTATCCCTAATCTGTCCAGCAATTCTACATATGCGGTCGCTTGTTCAGTGGGTGTCCCGCTTCCCAAAACATCGCTATCCAAATAGCCAAACCTTGATGGTGCAAGTATTCTGTACCCGGAAGTGAAGTCTTTACAAGTATCATATGCCTGATCATATCCTCCGAAGATGCCATGAACAGATAGAATTACTTCACCACTACCCTCGTCAACATAACTCATGTCTCCATAACTCAAATGAATAGTTTTCGCATCATAATCAGTAAGTTGTTTTTTCTTTTCTTTTTTTGCTATATTGCATCTTATTCCCTGAACTATCAGATACATTCCAATAACAAGAAACACTCCAACAAAAATATATACTCTCATATGTTTATACCTAGTCATTCTTTCTTTATTTAACTTTATATGTCTCGCAAAACTCTTGTATCATAGAAATAAGTTCCTGCTTTGCTTCCTCTTCTTTTTCCGGACACATGTCATACTTTTGTAACAAGAAATAAATAGGCGAATAAAAACGTAGTGCAATAACATGTGGATTCTCTTTCTTAATTATTCCAGTGTCGATTAATCCATCGAATATCTTTTCCTCATATTTTACTGCACCATTTACAAAGATCTCCTCATAGATTCTATTAAGATCAGGATTACGATAACGCTCAATCATCAACATTTTTCTAAACTTAGATGCAATATCATCTTTCCAATAGAACATAAATAAACCGATTGCAAATTCCATAAGCTTCTCTATGTCCGCTGTTTTGTAAGATACATCTGATTGTGGTGTGTCAGGAAGTAACAATTCATTTCGTATCTGCGTCATTCTTTCATAGAAATTTTCTACGCAAGAATCAAAAATCTCCTGCTTGCTCTTAAAGTGCTTGTATAAAGATGGTGCCTTGATTCCAACAGCTGCAGCAATATCCCCAACATAAACATCACTATATCCTTTCTCAGAAAAAAGGCTAAGAGCTTCATTAATTATTTTTTCTTTTGTCGTCATAAACACTCCCCCGCTTTAGCTAATTCAAATTAGCTTCATTATAGGCTAATTCAAATTAGCCGTCAACCTCAATTATGAAAAAAACATCTACTACTTTGTTTTCCAAAGCACCAAACATCCTCTAACAGATGTTAATGCAGCGATTAAGAGAGCAAGAAATGAGGCGGCAACCATAAATGCACAGCGTTTTGGTCTCGATACTCCTTGTTCGAAGACTGGTTTTTGCATCAACTGCAAGTCTCCGGATACTATTTGTTGTCAGTTCCTGATTACAAGATATTCAAGGCATAACGACCGTATCCACGTAATACTTGTAAATGATAGTCTGGGATTTTAGACCAATGGCATCATAACGAAAAAGCAAAGGAGAGATTTCAAAAAAGAGCACTTGAAAAATCAAGTGCCCTAGTATATAATCTACTTAGAAAGGTAATCGGATGTGGCTCCGATTTGCCCTCAGTTGAATACTAAAAAAGAAATAGCATCTAACTTTGGAGGTTTGGGATGCTATTTCTTTTTATTATTATGATTATCTATGTACGATAGGGCCGCAAAAACAACTAGCAATAAAGTAAGAACTTCAAGCGTGTTCATAGGGCATCACCCTCCTTTGTATACTAGAGGGCATCAAATAATCGGAAATTCACATCCTACTTTCTTTTCAATTATACAATATCATTATACTACATTCCGAACATATGTTCAATCTTTTTGTGTTTTTCCCTACTCCACCACCCAAAAATAGAATAGTAAAGCACAGGCAGATTTCACTGCACCAGAATTTAGTCTTGCACATAAGGCATGTGGAATTTAGTCTCGCACACTATTTTCAGATGCCC
>JBJEMQ010000100.1:0-2960 GCA_051879755.1 Coprococcus sp.
ATATTTGAAAAAAGATGAGTTCGGCGATTATCGCATACCTGTAGTGAGGCAAAGACCTATATTTCTTCTTGGAGCTCCGGGTATAGGAAAAACAGCAATTATGGAACAGATAGCATCTGAGCTTGGGATAGCGCTCGTGTCATACTCCATGACACATCATACGAGACAGTCAGCTCTCGGACTCCCATTTATAAAGGAGAAATCCTATGGTGATATGAAATATGATGTGTCTGAATATACTATGAGCGAGATAATTGCCTCAATATATGACACTATGGAACAGTCAGGTGTCAAAGAGGGAATACTATTTCTTGATGAGATAAACTGTGTGTCAGAGACACTGGCACCATCCATGCTTCAGTTTCTGCAATATAAAATGTTTGGTAAGCATGCAGTTCCGGAAGGCTGGGTTATTGTAACAGCGGGAAATCCACCTATGTATAATAAGTCTGTAAGAGAATTCGATGTAGTTACTATGGACAGACTTAAGATTATAGAGGTTGAGGCTGATTATAATACATGGAAACAATATGCACTTGATAGAAATATAAATCCTGCTATTACAAGCTTTCTCGAGATAAGAAAGGAATTCTTTTACCATATGGAGACAACTGCTAAGGGACGTTCTTATGTGACTGCCCGTGGATGGGAGGATTTGTCAGAGATAATTACACTTTATGAAGAAGACGGACTTGTTATAGATGAAAGTGTAGTAAATCAGTATCTTAGAAATGAGACTGTGGTCAAGGAATTTTGCGCATATTATGATTTATATCAGAAATATAAGAATGATTATAAGGTTGATGATATTTTAGCCGGACATATATCTGATTTCGCTGTTGAAAAAGCAAAATCAGCACCATTTGACGAAAGATTATCGTTGATGGGTATGCTCCTTGATAAAGTTCAGACAGAGATAAAAGAGGTTATAAATACTTCTGACTATCTGACGGAACTGATGACACCGCTTCGTGCTTTAAAGACTGCGGCAGCAGAAAAAGAAAAAAATATTGCTGATATATTAAAGCTTCAGATAGAGGGCAGAGAGAAGCAAATGGAAAATATGGCGAGGGCAAATTCGCTTACAAAGCAGGATAAAATCAAAACTAAGAGAATAGTAAGATTTTTGAATGAAATGCGTAGGGAACTTGTAACAAATGAAGTGAACTCAGGTGAGGAAGCATTTGCCATGGTAAAGGCAAGATTTGACAGATGTGTTGTTGATATGAAGCAGAGTGTTGCCCTACTTTCAGATAAACTGCATTATATGTTTGAATTTACAGGGGTAGCCTTTGGTGAAGGAAATGAGATGCTGATTTTAGTTACGGAGCTTACCGCCGGTAAATACAGTTCAAGATATATAAGCACCTTTGGATGTGAGGATTATCACAAATATAACAAGCTTCTTATGATAACAGAAAGACAAAATAGTATGAAGGAAAGTATCAGCCGCTTGGAGCTGTTATAATGAGGGATATATTATGCCACATATATATACTGTAAATGTTGGAAATATGCGAATAGAATATACCAGAAATGAAACAGATAGTGATAATAAGACAATTACAATTGCAGGTGCACGCAATGTAGGCGGAAATCTTATAATACCGGAGGAAATAGATGGATGTAAGGTTACGGTAATTGGCAAAAAGGCATTTTTGGGTAATAGTCTGCTTAGTCAGGTAACTGTTCCGCTATCTGTATGCGAGATTCAGGATTATGCATTTGCCCAGTGTTCAAACCTGAAAACTGTTTTTATCCTTAATAATAATATTAAGCTTGGTAATAGTGTGTTTACAGAATGTAATTCCATTTCTGATATATGTATGGGATATGATAAAACTGATGATGTGTCTGCACTTCTTGGGACTCTTGTATATAGATTGAAAGCAGAACATATAATTAGTGATAATTTGTGGGGAAACAAAGAATGGTTTGAAAAATGGGACAAGGAGCTCCTTGCTTTTTTGAGACAGGAAGATGAAGATGGCTATACTGATTTAGTGCTTTGTGGTGAAGAGGACATAAAGTTCAGTCTTGATGAGTTTATTTGTAATAAACGTAAGAATAAAGCAACACTTTGCCTTATACGACTCATGCATAACAGTATGCTTTCGGATAAGACAGAGAAAATGCTTAAAGAATACATTTTAGACCATATAAAGGGCTGCTCAACAGATGAAGCATGGCAGGCTCTGCTCTCAGAATTTCCTGAGGATGTGGAATATTTCAGATTATTTGCAGAGCTTGGAGGTGTAAATGAGAATAATCTTGATGACATGTTAATTGATATGGGAGAGGTATCTTCTGAAACAAAGGTATTTCTTATGAACTATAAGCAGGAAAAGTTTGGAGAAAAAGATGTTTTTGATATGTTCGATTTGTAGATTGCAATATTAAATCAAACAAACGCCTGAGAATTGAAGTTTTCATTCTCAGGCGTTTGTTTGCAACCATTTTGTATTTTTTAGCTATTTATTCTGTGTCAACAGCATTTCCTGTAAATCGTCAGGAGTAAATATATAATGTGAATTGCAGAACTGGCAATTTACTTCTATTGGTTCGTCATCAGCAAGCATTTTGGCAATTTCCTTCTTCCCTAAACTAAGAACAGCCTTATAGTAACGTTCTTTGCTACAATTGCAGTGCCATTTTGCCGGAAGCTCATCTGTTATTACAACATCATAACCATCAAATATCTGTTTGATAATATCCATTGGTGACATACCTTTATCTAAAAGTGATGTTATGGAAGTGAAGTCGGCAAGACGTTTTTCCAATGTATCAATCAATTCCTCTGATGCAAATGGCATAAGCTGAATTATAAAACCTCCAGCCTGTTTTACAGTATTGTTTTTCTCCATTAGTACACCGAGGGCAACAGATGTAGGTATCTGCTCAGAGGTTGCAAAATAATAAGTTAGATCCTCTGCAATCTCGCCTGATACAAGCTGTGTCTG
>JBJEMQ010000101.1:0-2954 GCA_051879755.1 Coprococcus sp.
CTACATCCACAGAATATCTTAGTCTTTGTAGCAAGTTCAACATGAACCTCCAGTCCAATGACTGTTTCATATGCTTTACTCATATCTTACAGCCCCCTTTCGCTTACACCAGCAGGTCTCTTGTACTCTCTGGTCTGTTCAAATGCATAGGCAGCTCTTATGATTGCCTTTTCATTAAATGCATCACCAACCATCTGAAGTCCTATAGGCATACCATCACTGTCATAGCCACAAGGAAGTGATATACCCGGAAGTCCTGCCAGATTCACAGGTACCGTATATACATCACCCAGATACATCTTAATCGGGTCACTTAAAGACTCACCCAGCTTAAGTGCCGTAGTCGGCGCAACAGGTCCCATAATAATATCATATTTCTCAAATGCTTTGTCATATGCCTGTTTAATAAGCGCCTTAACCTTAAGTGCTTTTACATAGTATGCATCATAATATCCTGAACTAAGCACAAATGAGCCAAGCATAATTCTTCTCTTTACCTCCGGACCAAATCCCTCAGAACGGCTCTTCTTGTACATATTATGAAGGTCTGTATACTGTGCTGTTCTATATCCATATTTTACACCATCAAATCTCTCAAGATTTGAGCTTGCCTCTGCTGAAGCAATTATATAATATGCAGGAATTGCATACTCCACCATGCCAAGGTCAAATTCCTCAACTATAGCCCCTTTATCTCTAAGCACATCTGCTGCCTTATATATGGCATCTTTTATTTCAGGGTCTAAGCCTTCAGTGAAATAATCCCTTGGAAGACCTATCTTCATGCCCTTTACATCATCAACAAGTGCCGATGTAAAATCGTTGTCTGTTCTGTCTACTGATGTAGAATCCTTTGAATCATAATGTGATATAGCCTCAAGAATAGTTGCGCAATCTGTTACATCCTTTGCAAGAGGTCCTATCTGGTCAAGAGATGAACCATATGCTATAAGCCCATATCTTGATACTCTTCCATATGTTGGTTTGATACCCGTGACACCACAAAATGAAGCAGGCTGCCTTATAGAACCACCTGTATCTGAACCAAGAGCACATGGTACCTCTTCTGCTGCAACAGCCGCTGCTGAACCGCCTGATGAGCCACCCGGCACCTTATTTATATCCCATGGGTTTTTTGTCTCTCCATAATAAGATGTCTCAGTTGTACTTCCCATAGCAAACTCATCCATATTTGTCTTTCCAATAATAACTGCACCGGCCTCCATCAGCTTCAAAACAGCATCTGATGTATAGGTAGGAACAAAGTTTGACAATATCTTTGATGAACAGCTAGTAAGAACACCTTCCTGACACATATTATCCTTTATAGCTATCGGAACGCCTGCAAGAGGTCCTTTTAACTCTCCCGCATCTATTTTTTTCTGAATCTCCTCAGCCTGACGCAAAGCACCTTCCCTGTCTACTGTAACAAAACAGTTATATTCCGTATCATATTTTTCTATAGCGTCAAGACAGGCATTTGTCGCATCTATTACGCTTATCTCGCCTGATTTTATTTTTCTGCCTATTTCGGTGGCAGTCATACCTGTTATATTCATCTATGCCTACCTCCTAATCAAATGTTTTCGGCACCTTATAGCAGCCATCTTTCTGCTCCGGTGCATTTTTGAGAAGATTTTCTCTATCGTCTCCGTTTGTAACTACATCCTCCCGGAACACATTGTTATATGAAAATGTATGGCTCATTGCCTCAACATTTTCTGTATCAAGTTCATTTAATTTACTTACATAATCAAGCATGTCCGACATATCTTTTTTTGCCTGAAGCTTTTCCTCATCTGAGAGTTCAAGCTTTGCCAAAATACCTACATAATCGATTGTATCGTCTGTAATTATCATGACCTATTCTCCTCGTATAATATAATTATTAATGTAGCAACAAATCATTACCAAATACTGTTAGATATTAGCACATTAGATGCGCATTTGCAAGTATTCAGCTATTCTGCGGGAATTATCTCCATCCACATATTTAAAATAAGTACTGTATTTCTGCTCATATTCTGTCTTTATCTTAAAGCCTGAATAAGCGTATCCATCAAGTAGTTTTATAAGTTCCTCTGCCTCTGTTACCATGTCACCAAATAATTCTTTTTCCATATTCATGTAACTGCCCTGTGATTCCATATACTGAGGCAAATCAAACTGATAAAAAACTACAGGCTTATGCTGATAGAATACATCCCATGATACTGAAGAATAATCAGTAACAAGCATCTTACACCGCATAATCAGCCGGTTAAGAGGCTCTTCTCCAAATGGTACAATTCTTATTCTTCTGTTATCTGTATCAAAATCTTTTATATAATTTCTAAACTTTGGATGAATATAGAAGCATATCTGAAGATTTCTTCTTTCGAGAAGTGACATCAGCTCAGGCGACCTAAGCAATGCGCTGTATCTTATAAAATACTCACTATTAACAAATGTTTCGTCATCCACTTCTTCTAACCAGTTACGCCAGGTAGGCATAAGCAGTATCATATTGTAATCTATGCTTCCCGGAATAATCGTATCTGACTTATCAGAAAGCACATCCCATCTGGCAAGACCTGTAACAGCAATCTCATCATCATTATATCCAAAATTATCTTTAACAATATTCTTCTCATAATCTGATGAAACTATAAATAAATTACATGCCCCACTTTCATTCTTACCATATATGTGTTCAACCCTTTTCAGTCCAAGAACTCCATGCTGAAGAAATATAATTGGTACTTTTCTTATCATATGCTCAATAAGGCTCATTCTCATACGCCATGCATATATATGCTTTCTTGTATCTGTACTTACATATTGTTTTGCTGCCAGAATATACAATTTAGCTTTAAGTGACATGAATTTTATAACATTTTTCTTATATGGTATAAGATTATCCATATCTCTGGAATTACTGTCTATTATATAATACATATGACAGCCAAGCTTCT
>JBJEMQ010000102.1:0-12933 GCA_051879755.1 Coprococcus sp.
AAAACAAATACACGCAAAAAGGCGACTAAAGCCGAAGCGTAAAGATTGATAAAGGAATGAATCGTAAAAAGGAAGGAATAAATATCATGGAAACGATTTTGAAAAATCATTTTTCTGGATGGTATCAAGACCTTGCGATTCATCCGGAGAACTATTACTTGGTTCTATCTGACGATATGGACAGCTTTTATTCTTGCCGCTATCTCAAGAAAAAGACAGGTGTTGAGATAGGTGGATTTTATGATTTCAGTAAAGGGCTTTATATAAGAAATGACTTGTTAAAGTCAAGTAAACATCCTGTATATGTTGATGTAGCATGTGTGTTAGATGGTGTTATGTGTTTCGATAATCATAGGAGTATTGGACGTAATCACATGTCTATCAATCCTAACATTATTACTGATAGAATCAGTAATAAAACATATTATCGGAAATACAATGGCTCAACCCTTATGCTACTTGTATCATTATTTGGAGAAGATGATGAATTGACAGAGTTGGAAAAAGATTTTTTATGCGCTATTGATGCTTTTTACGTTGGATATTACAAGGATAATGGCGCATATAAGCATATTAACATAGAATGGCTTGAATATCTTGGATTAAAAGAAGCATTACTTCCGGTTTTGGAAAAACATAATGCAGATTATTTTATAGAACTACTTTTGAATTATCAATTAAACGAGAAGATTTTTATTGATGATGAAGGTGTATTGTTTACATATGCCGATATATTGCCCCATGATAAGTTTTCGTTGGTTATGCCAGTGGAGAAAACCTATCTAAGTAAAAGTGAATTAGAAAATTATCCAATAGCAGATAGAGAGTTATTTGTTGCAGCCGAAACATATTCGGGGCGCTATATCATAAATTCACTTGTGTAATATAGAGAGAAGGAAGAAGAAAAAATGAGAAATGAAAGAAGATATGTCTATGGTCATTCAAAGACATTAAAGCAGATAAAAAAAGAATTTCCATTTGATAATGTGGATGTCGATAAAAACATTATTTTATCCTCTGATTATACAGTAACTTTTGATGTGTATTTAGCATATCAATTACGCCAGAAAGGATATAACGCCCTTGTATGGGGTGGGATGTATAAGCATAAGAGAATATTCGTAATAGAAAAGAAAAGGGTTCAAATGGAAATGCCATTTTAGTGTAGAAATATATGAAGATTTTAAGGGATAGGCGATTGTGTCTATCCCTTTTTTATAGGAGATGAGAAGAATAATGACCAAAAAAGAAATATATGTGCCTATATGTGACAAAGTGGCACTTACGATAGAGGAAGCAGCTGAGTACAGCAATATAGGACAAAATAAATTGAGTAATCTATTAAAACAACCAAGATGTCCATTTGTTTTGTATGTCGGCACAAAGAAGTTAGTAAAACGAAAAGAGTTTGAACGTTTCATATCAGAAAGTATAGAAATTTGAAAAAGAGGTAGAAAAGGAAGCCCTATTGTGGTATAATAAATAGTGCTATATTAGGGCTTCTTTGCAAGGAAGGAGCTAAAAATATGGGAAAAGACCTAAAAGGAAAGGAATTAGGCGTTGGAATTACCCAACAAAAAGATGGTTTGTATCGAGCCGGATTTGTTGACAAACACGGCAAGAGACAGATTAAAAGGTCAAAGAAGCTACAGGAGCTTAGACAATGGATTGCAGATGCAACCTATATTGACGAACATAGCGACATTGAGCAAGCAAATAATATGATGGTTGATGCGTGGTTTGATTACTGGATTAGCATTAAGAAACAGACTGTAAGACCTAACACAGTTAGAAACTATACAGAACGTTACAACCGAAATATTAAGAGTGTTATAGGGAAAAAGTTGTTGACAGATGTTAAGCCGATTCATTGCCAGAGGATTTTTAGTAAGATGGCAGATGAGGGATATAGAACTACTACTATCTATCAGACCAGAATAGCCCTATATAATATGCTTGAGTTTGCCAAGGAAAACGATGTTATTCGTAACAATCCGTGTAAAAAATCGGTAAAGAGTGACATTGGTAAGCCATCTCAAAAAAAGGAAGCATTGACTAGAGATGTGCAGCGTACCTTTTTAGATGGTGCAGAAGGTCAAAGTTATGAAAATCAGTTTCGGTTTGTGTTGCAAACAGGTTTAAGGACTGGTGAGCTTATTGGCTTGAAATGGGAAGATGTAAACTTTGAGGATAGGACGCTAAACATTCAGCGTTCAATGGAATATCGTTATTCAGTTGGAGAATGGCGCATTGGTGAGCCAAAGAGTAAAGCCGGATATAGAACTATTCCATTAACTGACGAAGCTATACAAATTCTCAATCGCCAAAAAGAAAAAAATGAGAAGATAGATGAAATCCAGGAAGAATGGAAAGATTTTATTTTCTTATGTAGAAAAGGTACTCCGGTAAAGAATAGCACCTATGATACGGCTTTATTTAAGATTTGTGATAAGGTTGGAATTGATAGATTTTCAATGCATGTACTTAGACACACTTTTGGTACAAGATGCTTTGAAGGTGGAATGAAGCCAAAAACAATTCAGAAAATCATGGGACATTCAAATATCGGTATCACTATGAATTTATATGTCCATGTGACAGAAGATGAGAAATTAAGAGAAATAGACCTTGTGGCAGATACCCTAAGTTTGAATTAAATGTGGCAGTAAATGTGGCACCAAGCAAAAAGGGCTATCCAGAAATGCCGTAAAATCAAGGGTTTTAGCAAAGGAGAATATATTATGAAACTAGGAATCGTAATATGCGAGCCGATTTCATGTATCTCTATATATCTTCATAAATGTCGATAAAACCTTGAAAATAAAGCATTTTTTGAAAAATCTATTTCATATAAATCTACATAAATTCATATAAGTTTTAAAAAATTGTGGCAGTAAATGTGGCACCAATGTAACAGTAAAATGCGTAAGGTTTGTTGCAGAGAAATCCCCTAATTTAGCTTAACATTGTAATACTTATATTAGAATGACCCTAATTTTTTGAATTCAATAATGAGTACACACATAAAACCATCGGTTCATAATAAGGACAGGTGGTTTTATTTGTATGTTCATACATAAATATTAAAGATTGTGCCATATAGAGGTATTTTCCCTATGTGGCTTTTTTATTTGGCAAAAAACAGAAAGGATGTGAGTATATGCCAAGAATAAATGATGCTAATTCGCATGAGAAGAGCGTGTTAGCACAATTAAAAGATATGGTCAAGACCGATACTAAGGTGTACTGGATTCTCTGGAAATTTGCACCAGACCTATTACCTACACCATGTAAGACATTTGCAGACCTACAGAGTAACTATGTAGCATTCAAGAATTTATCAGAAGATATATGTAATAGATATATTTACCTTGAAAGTGTGCAAGCAGCTGTTAAATGGCTTTTAAAGCGCATGGATGGGGCAAGAATGATTGAACTATATAACATATACTTTGAGCGTGCGAAAAGTGATGTACAGGCGTTCAAAGCCCTTATAGATTTTAAGAAAGAGTTCTTCCAGGATGAGGAAAGCAGCGAATTATTGCAGATTCTAAACGGAGCTAATATTTCAACAGATACCGAAGAGGAAGAAGATTTTTCTATGGACTTTTAGGCGGTGAGGATATGGATAATGCAACAAAATTAAGAAAAATCATGTCCGACCCTATTCTATGGATTGAAACATTTGTAAATATCGTTGACAAAAAAGGTGTTCTAGTTCCATTCCGATTTAATCCTCAACAGAAATATATCATGAGAAATAAGGGCAAATTCAATATCTGTCTAAAATCACGTCAGTTAGGTATCACGTCTGTAGCCCTTGCCTATTCCCTTTATATTGCAATCACAAAGCCAAACAGTACATGTATGATTATGAGCTATTCACTTGATTCAGCTAATAATATCTTTGAAAAGCTCAAGCAAATGTACAATGATTTACCGGATTGTGTGCGTATTGAAACAATTGCAAACAACCGTAAGGAATTAAAGTTTGTGAATCATAGCCGTATTATCGTATGTACATGTGGCTCAAAGGATAACGCCAGGGGTGCGACCCTTAATTTTGTACATCTATCTGAGGTTGGATTTATGAATGAATACTTGGACAAGCAGTTGACAGCAATTGAGCAAGCTCTTGTTTCGGATGGTGTTATGATTCTTGAATCAACGGCAAATGGACTAAATCGTTTTTCGGAGTTATGGAATAAATCAGTATCCGGGGAATCTCCATTATGGAAGCCGTTCTTCTTTTCGTGGGTACAAGATAAGAGAATGTTTGCAGATGAATACAAAGAGTATTCAGATAGATATGTTAATTTGTACGGTCAACCCCTTATAGATGAGCAGTTAGATAGTAATGAAATCATTCTAAGAGAAAAGGGAGCTACACTTGAGCAGCTAATGTGGCGTAGATTAAAAATCTCAAATAGCAATGAAGAGAAATTTGCACAAGAATTTCCGTCTACACCAGTTGAAGCGTTCGTTAGTACAGGTGCAAACGTCTTTAATGCAAAACTGATACATGAGCGATTAAGCGGACTATCAAGCCTTGAGACAAAAAATCTACCACAATCAATAGACCCCATTATTCGTAAGAATAAACAGTATCTTACTATTTGGAAATTACCAACAAAGGGTAAGCGTTATTATCTGGGAGTAGATACAGGAGAGGGATTAGGAAGTGACAATGACTATTCCGTTATTTGCGTTCTTGATGAAGAAGGTTTTCAATGTGCAGAATGGCGTAGTAACAAGGTTAAACCCTATGAATTTTCTGAGTTGGTTTATCGAATGGGACTTTTCTATAATGGTGGATTGCTTGTTGTGGAAAAGGCAAGTGCCGGACATACAGTTGTTGATAAGGTACGCCATGACTTCCGGTATATGAATATGTTCAAATATAAATCATATGACCAGAAAACTGGAAAGGGCAAGCGGAAAGTCGGTTGGGAAACAACGACCAAGAGTAAGCCTATTATGGTCAATGATATGCAAGAAATGTTTGAAACAGGGCAATGCTTAATCAATTCAAAAGACTTGCTACAAGAAATGAAATTATTTGAGCTTGTGGATGGCAGTTTTAAAGCTGCATCCGGGCATGATGATACTGTCATGGCGTATGCTATGGCATTACAAGGTTTGAAATCGGGACAATATTACTTCCAAGTTGGAAAGTAGTGTTGTCCTTTTTTATTATCCCCATTTAGGGGAATTTACGAGGTGAAATTTTATGATAAACATTTTTAGAAACAAAGATAAATTAGAAGCACATGAGCCAGGATTATCATATTTCAAAAGTGAAATCGGTTCAAGTGAGCATACCTATAGACAAGGTAAAGTCAATACAATCTCAAAATACTTATTGAGACAACATAATGTACTAGGAAGAACAGCGTTGAAATACAACTTTAAAGGGAAAGTATTTACCCCTTCTGCAATCGTGCTACAGGGCATGAAAACAGTTGTAAATTTCCATACGGCATATTTGGTTGGTAATCCGGTAACAATCACAGGTACACCGAAAGCCGTGGAACTTATGAACAAATATTATCGTAAGGGATTATACGCTAAGACAGATTGGACAGTTCTAAAAGAGCTTATGACATACGGCAATGCGTTTGAGTATGTATATTTAGATGAATCCGGAGTTATCAAATCAAAGGTTTTCCGTAATAAGGATTCATACCCTATCTATGATGACAATTTGGAGTACCGTTATTTTGTTGAATACTGGAAAAATAAGTCAGATGGTGACGAACACTACACTATTTATTATCCTACTCACGTTGATACATATGTGAATGATAGATTAGTGGACAGCAAGATGAATTTGACCGGACTTCCGATTCATTATGTGGCTATGGATAAATCAGATTATGACCAGTTCGGAGATTCTACATTACTTGACCTTATTCCTATTATGGACAAAATTGAATCGCTTTTAAGTAAGTTGGATGATGCAGTAACAACATTATCCCTTAACCCTGTAGGCGTTATCAATGGTGCCAGAATCACGGAAAAAGATATGATTGATACAAATATTGCCGGAGCAGTATTAAACCTTGAGGAAGGCGGTACATTTGAGTATGCAAACGCCCAAATGGATTATTCATGTATCAAGTATGAACTAGACCAGTTATATCAACAGTTCAACATGGTAGCTGCAATCCCTTCTTCTATTATCGGACAAAGCAATATTGCAAACGTATCTGAGAATACAACGTCAATCATTTATCAGCTGACAGAAAACAGAGGAAAAGAAAATATCAATTCCCTTTTGGATGGATTCTATCAGAGATGGGAGTGTATGCGTCACTTAATGGCAATGTTGGGTGAGAATATTTCCGATGAGGATTTTGATTCATTAAATGCCACATTCAACGTAAATAAGCCAATTGACACAAAGAACAACATGGAAAACATGAAACTACAATATGAGATGGGAGCTATTTCTAAGCGCACCATTATGGAACAATCCCCATATACTACAGATTCAGCCCAGGAATTACAGCGACTTGCAGAAGAGGGCGCAGATATCACAGTTGTTGAGGATTCTACAGAGAGTGGAGATTCTACGGTTGCTGATGATGCAGTTACAGAAGCTATTGAGGAATAAACCCCATTTTCGAATATAAATTGAAAGGAGTATTTGCTATGGCAGCTCAAGAAATTAAGAGAGATGATGAAACCCATTTTTGCGTTTTTGCGATTGAAAGTGAAAAAGACTTGGAATTATTGCCGACCACAAAAGAATCCGGCAAGAGTAATTTAGAGACTTCTTCCCCTTGTGCTATGGGTTCAGTTGCCAGAACAATTGACGGAAAACGTTATATATTAAAGAGCGATGACAAGTGGATTTATGCAAGCTCAAGTTCTGGTGGCGGCGAATATGAAGATGTTGAACCAATTGACACTTCAACCATTTATTCACTTTTCGGATAAAGATATTCCATGAGGGATGTTTAAAGGGGCGTTTCGACCCCTTTTCTCTGGAATACAGTTTTATCCCCTTTTAGGGCGTTTTGCCAAAAACTGCATCTCATATATATAATAATATATATCTTACTTATATGACCTATATATAAATAAATAATATTATATATGACCATATTAAATATATAGACTTCTTAATATAATATTATTTATAAATCGCCAATTCGATTTAACCCCTTTTTGAATTTTAACCACAGGGGAATAGAATTGACCGATTTTTCAAATATGATAATGCGCAATTTTTACCCCCATTTGTCGCATAAAATATATGAAAATAATTTAACCCCATTTTTGAATAAAAGAATTTGGGATTTGAATGTATTGAAAAACCCCATTTCTTGAGGGATTAGGCGCAAATTAGATATGCACATATTCGGCTGATATATAAATATTAACCCCTTGTTATGGTGTGGGATATGTAAATGACCGTATTAGGAAGGTTTAGTGATGATAACTTGAGGTTTATATGACGTTGCAAATCGAGCTATCTATTTTACACTAAATTCTCAAAATTTGAGGGATTGTACCCTCTACCCGATATTTCCACATAGTTAGTTATCCCCTATCCATCCCCATTGTGACCGGATATTAGGTATATTGTATCTGGTGGGGGTATAGACTGCATATATCGGCAAAAATCCATAATGCATAAAATTATAGAATATACGCTATTTATGCATAAACATACATAAAATATGCAGATATCCAGGGCATAAAAAAGACCCCTATTTATAACGAATAGAGGTTGACAATGCAGATATAGCCGTGATAGATTTTATTTGTGGCAACAAACCACATACGTATTTTGCGAAGGGTAGGACGTTTCGGCGTTCTACTCTTTTTCATTTACACAAAAAACAAGGGCTTGCGCCCCTGTCTTTACATTTCTTCTTTAAGTTGTGCTTTGTATTTGTAAAAGGTATTTTTTGCAATCTGAAAATCTTTCATAAATTGAGTATCTGTCATATCGCCGTTGAATTCCTTTAGATATCGCTGCATTTTGTCTTTCATTTCAAGAGACTTTTTCGTAACAACTGTACGACCAGTCGCACCACCTATTTGTTTTCCGTTTCGGCGTGCCGTTTCAATACCTTCTTTTGTTCTCTGATGCAGAAATTCAACTTCTTTTTCGGCTTGAGTGAATGCAAGTTGTATCTGTTCTTTTGCAAGAGCTAACAGGAATTTGTTTACACCTTCAAGGATATAATCGGCATTTGTTCCGGTCATTGCTACACTACCATTGATAGCCTTTTTATAGGTATCTGTATTGATATGTGGCTCTTTAAGGAATACAAGTGTTATTCCCTTGGTAAAAAGCTCTTCATAGAGGTTGTAGCCTTCTTCGGCATTTCTGGACATACGAGACACTTCATCGAATATAACAGTATCGCCCGGTTTTAAAACCTTATAGAGCTTTTCCCATTCTTTACGTCCTTCGGTTTTTGTACCAGTAAAAACTTCCTGGACAATATGAGCGTTTGGATAGGCTGCAAGGATATTTCTAATCTGTCTTTCGATAGATTGTTTTTTTGTACTGATTCGAGCATAACCATATTCACACATGATAATCAACCTCTTTTCGTTTCATATATTCTCAAATTGAACCAACGTCCAACTTGATACAATTATATTAACTCAAAATTGAGGTATTGTCAATAGAGTTTGAGACAATTTTTTGATACGTTCAATTTGCGACAATTTAACCAAAGAATAATACAAATCCTATTCGGCTCATTTTGGAAATGTGAGGGATATGCAAAAAGCCGTTTCGACCAGTTTAGAAAAAATAATTACTTTGAGGGATATTAAAAAGCTCTTTTCGGCTGCATCCGGATAAATTGAAAAATCTGGTGGCATGTATAAAAGTCTATTCCCCTATATAGGAATAAAACAAACTACAGAAAAGCAAGGGGGGCGACAGATTCACGGCGCACGGTATCGGCTGCACTCTATCAACACCAGGCGCACAATATAGGACATAAAAAAAGAGCCTTGCCCGGTGTGGGTGTGGCTCTTCCTATTATGTGTATATTTTGCTTGTGTCTTTGGTTTTTACTTGTAATTCAGCACCCAACACATCAAGGCACTTTTGAAACTCTGACAAGGTAAAACTATTTCTATTTAATTTATTTCGTGCGCTCTGGGGTTTTATTTCCAGGCGTTCAGCTAGTTCATTTAATGATATATCACGTTCAATCATTAGTTGTTTAATAATCTTTGAACCGTCCATATTTTCACCGCCTTTTTATTTTGATTGGTTCTATATTACCATATAAAGAAAAATAAATCAATAATGAGTTGTAATAAATCAATATTGATTGTTTTGCATTATATATAGAAGAAACACAAATAAATCAAAAAAGATTTAAAATAAATCATTTTATGGTTGACAGTAAATCGAAAATGAGTTATTATAACCATAACAACAAAACGCCGTTGCACCAGCTACCAACTAAAACAACGGCGACCAATCAAAAAAGAAAGGTATCTTGATTATATATCAAGAAAAGGTAAAAAACAATGTTAAGAATTTATTTAACCAACTTAGGAAAGTACAACGAAGGCGAGTTATTAGGCGAATGGGTAGAACTTCCAGTATCACAGGAAGAGCTTACAAAAGTATTTGATAGAATCCAGATTTGCCATGATAACGTTGATTATTCAGACGAATGCGGAAATCTATATGAAGAGTATTTTATAACAGATTATGAAACAGATATTGAAGGCGTAGAGGTTGGCGAGTATAGCAATCTTAACGAACTGAACGAACTAGCGGAACAACTGGATGAACTGGAAGAGGATGCACAAAAAGCAATACAGGCTATGTTATTGGATGGCTACACATTCAATGATGCATTAGAAAAGGCTAGCAACGGAGATTATACAATATATTATAATTGTGATGATATGACCGCTGTAGCCTATGAAGTAGTAGAAAATTGTGGATATTTGAATAATGTACCAGATAATGTGGCTAGATATTTTGATTATGAATCATTTGGGCGTGATTTAGATATTGAAGGTAAGTTTTATAATATTGGTGGTGATATGGTTGAATTATTCTAAGGGGGTGACATTATGCAGAAAATAACATTGATAAATGATTATAGAAAATGTTTAAAGTGTGGAAAGACAACGGACAACATGAAAAAAGATTTTTGTACTTGTGGCGGTTATATGTACATGATGGGCGCGTGTTATGTGCCGAAGGTTAAGGAAGTGACAAGATGTCGTTGTTAATTGTGTTGTTGGTTCTGGTTGTGTGGTTGTTATCTGATATAATAGAAGATAATAAACCACAGGCGCCAGGCGTTAAGGATTGGGACAAGTTCAACCGTGATACTATCGGGATGGATTCAAAGGACATTAAAAAAGGCTTGAGGGGTGGCAAATGGTAACATAAAAGGCAATGCTTACAATGTGGGCGTTGTCTTTTTTTATTGTGTTTGTGCAGCTTCGGACGTGTTAAGCGGTTTTATATTGTGTTTTTTGCTCTGGTGTACTATATCACATGAGACATAATAAAACATCATGCCGGGCGTATTATCGTTATGGTGTGGGCGCTTGTGTGCTTGTTTTATATGGTCGTTATTAGTATTTTATTAAGTTGTGGAAAGAATGCAAGAAATAAAAAGCCGTTTGTGTGTATTTCTTCATATAATACAATAAAGCCGTTTTTGTTCTCTCACGTTTAATTTATGCCGTGAGTATTTAGCAATATATCGGCGCTATATTTGGCATGTTATCGGCTGCATATTGTCCGGGGGCATTGTCTCAAAATGTGCGCCCTGGATACATCCAACCCAAAAACACACCCCCAACACACAACAACATGAAACAGCGCCCCCAACGGTTGAAAATATACAATATTTATGCATAAAACCATATAGCCATATAAAGCCGTATTTTGACCATATAGCCGTTTTTGTGTCTACCCTACATATAACTACCCTTGAAAAAACAGGGGCTTAAAACGGCAAATAAAGCCGTTAAACGGCATTTTGAAAAACTGCAAAAATGGCTATTATTCCGGAATGTTTACCCCCATTTTTTTTATAACTTTCCTATGTAACCCAAAAATTTTACACCGAGAAAAAAAGGAGACATTATGCTAAACATTAACAGATTAGACTTACAAATGAGTAACAAACATTATTTTGAAAACTGGCAAGCCGTTTATGAAACAATTCTTGAAGAGAACGGACTTGACCCTCAAGCAGATTATGAGCCGGAAAATGATAAAGTTGCACTTCTTGAGTGCGTATATTCAATTATGCAAATGCTATCAAATGACCTTGATAAATTCTGCAAAATTGAAACAGAGTTTGTCACTAAATCGGCTGCATATGCATATCTGCAAAAGAGACTTGTAGATTTAAAGAAAGAAATTGAGGATGCAAAAGAGAACGCAGGAACACAAGATAGTCTTACAAGCTATATGTTCTTTAATTCTATTGGATAAGGCGGTGAGAATATGGAAGATACATTAACAAATATCTTTAAAGAAACAATGCAGCGAGAAAAGCATGAGTTGGTAACATTATTTACAGATGTTGTATTCAATGCTTTTTTTCGTAGAAATTCCGATGCAATGAATACAAAAGATACAATCATTATGTATTATGACCGTGAAGCACCTGTAAATCCAGGTACACTTTTTGTTTTAAATGGCGTGGTTTATATTGCACTAAACAAAGAGCATATCGAAGGTACGGTATATTATAAGTCCGGAATCCAAAAGACAAACGGAACACTTACAACCAATAAATTAACTGTATCAGATTTGCCGATTTATGGTGATACAATGAGTAGCGCATTTGCTATAGATAGCACACAATTTTCTCTTGTGGATGGACGTATTACCTTCCAGACCGAAGATTGTAAGAAAGCACATGAATTAGCCATTGATGATACATTTAATGAATGGGGGCGTACATGGAAAATCGAAAACCTCTATTATCGTGACGGAATCTCATATATTGTGGCAAACGTGAGTGTAAATGAGATTGTACAGTATGATTATAAGTTGGTTCTTAGCACTTTATCTTCATTAAACGTTGAGCCGGGTGCAACCGATACAATTAAAGCAACGGCATATATTAACGATATTGAGAGTGTAGATGCAGCTATTACTTATGAATCCTCAGATAGCACGCTTGCGACTATAGATGAGAATGGAAATATTGAATATCTGGCAGATGGCGAAGTGTATTTTACTGCTACATGGGATGCTCAAGGTCTAAGTGAGAGTACAGAAACAGTATCAATTCTTACTGCACCTGTGGATGAAACGGTTAGTATTTATGTGCAAGTTACACCAGAAATATATAACAGTTTTGAGGAAGAAATACCATATTATGTGACAAAAGGTGGCGTCAAAGTTACAGATATTCCGGTTTCATTCAAAATCGAGAATTGTACGGCAACAGCTACATATGCAAAGTACATAACAATTGAGAACGTGAGTGAGGATAAAGTTACAGTATTAGCCGATAATTCACACTTGGTTGGAAAGAAGTTTGATTTGGTTGCTTATAACGAAGAGTATAATATTGAAAATCGTCAGACGATAAGTATTATTGCATTCTTCTAAGAAAGGGATACCCATTATGAGTATCCCTAATTTTTTGCGAAATTATTTATTGATTTGTCGCAGCTCTTCTATGATGGTCTGTACGGATTGTACTTGTGTTTCTGTTAATCCGTCTACAGAAAGAGTGCGTTGTGACGAATTACCCAAGAGGTAATCTGTAGTTACACCAAAAATATCTGATAATTTCAAAAGTATATCATATGGTGGAAGATGTAAAGCGTTTTCGTACGAGCTTATAACAGATTTGGAAGTACCTAATAATTGAGATAGCTCAAGTTGTGTCATTCCTCTTTGGGTTCGTAATTCCTGTATACGCTTGTTAATCTCTAAATATTCCACATATTCAC
>JBJEMQ010000103.1:0-12910 GCA_051879755.1 Coprococcus sp.
CGTTTTTTGTTCATATCCACACTTAGAACTTTGACCTGAACTACATCACCTACGCTTACTACCTCAAGTGGATGCTTGATGAATTTGTCGGACATTTCGGAGATGTGTACAAGTCCGTCCTGATGAACACCTATATCTATAAATGCACCAAAATCAATTACATTTCTGACAGTACCCTTAAGTATCATCCCTTCAGTAAGATCCTTCATTTCCAAAACATCTCCACGCAGAATAGGCTTTGGCATTTCGTCACGTGGATCACGTGCCGGCTTTTCAAGCTCTTTTATAATATCAGTTAAAGTAACAGTTCCTGTTTCAAGTTCGGCAGCCAGTGCCTTTATATCTTTTACTGCCTTTGATATGCCGCTTAGACTTCCGGATTTCAAATCATCTATATTGTAGCCAAGTTTTTCTATTAATCGGATTGCTATGTCATAACTTTCAGGATGAACTGATGTAGCATCTAAAGGATTTGTGCCACCATTTATTCTCATAAATCCGGCACATTGTTCATATGCCTTAGGACCAAGCTTTGGTACTTTCAGCAATTCCTTTCTGTTCTTGAATGAACCATTTGCTTCTCTGTAGTCTACAATATTTTTTGCAAGAGTTTTATTTATACCTGATATATGTTCCATAAGTGGTGCAGAAGCAGTATTTAAATCTACGCCTACATGGTTTACTGAATCCTCAACAACTGCATCGAGTGCAGCCGTCAGCTTTTTCTGGTTCATATCATGCTGATACTGACCGACACCTATTGCTTTTGGATCTATTTTTACAAGCTCTGATAATGGGTCCTGAAGTCTTCTGGCTATAGAGGCAGCGCTTCTCTGACCTACATCAAAGTTAGGAAATTCTTCTGTGGCAAGCTTACTTGCCGAGTATACAGAAGCACCGGCTTCATTTACTATAACGTATTGCACAGGTGTATCGAGCTCTTTTATAAGCTCTGCGATAACAAGTTCTGATTCTCTTGAAGCAGTACCATTTCCTACAGAGATAAGGGTGATATTGTATTTCTTTATAAGTTCCTTGAGGGTTTTCTTTGCCTCGGCAATCTTATTTTGTGGTGCGGTAGGGTAAATAACAACAGTATCAAGTACTTTGCCTGTGGCATCAACAACCGCAAGCTTACAGCCTGTTCTAAATGCAGGATCCCATCCAAGGACAACATGTCCCACAATAGGAGGCTGCATGAGAAGTTGTTCCAAATTGGAGCCAAATACCTTTATAGCACCATCTTCGGCTGATTCAGTCAGTGTATTTCTTACTTCACGTTCTATGGCAGGTGCAATAAGTCTGTCATAGCTGTCGGCAATTATTTCTTTTAGGATATCTGTTGTGTAAGGGTTATTTCGTGTTATTATTTTCCCTTCAAGATATCTTATAATGTCCTCTGCAGGTGCATCTACTTTTACTGTAAGGAATTTTTCTTTTTCGCCACGATTTATTGCAAGAGTTCTATAGCCGGTCATTTTATATACCGGTGTACTGAAATCATAATACATTTCATAAACTGACTCTGCGTCAGGATCCTTTGCTGAAGAAACGATGATGCCCTTGCTCATGGTAAGTTCTCGTATTTTAGTTCTATAGTCTGCTTCATCCGATATGTTTTCTGCTATTATATCCTTTGCGCCGGCTATGGCGTCATCTGTTGTCAATACGTCTTTTTCTTCGGAAAGATAGTGCTTTGCTTCTTCCTCTATGGAATTATTTGTCATTTGCAGATATATGATATTTGCCAGTCCTTCTAAGCCCTTATCCTTTGCTACGGTTGCCCTTGTTTTTCTCTTAGGTCTGTAAGGCCGGTACAGGTCATCAACAAGTACCATTGTTTCGGCAGCTTCTATCTGCGCTCTAAGTTCCGGAGTCATCTTTTCCTGTTCTTCTATGCTTGAGATAACCTGAGCTTTTTTCTCCTCAAGATTTCTCAGATATGTAAGCCTTTCGTTAAGCTCTCTAAGTTGCTCGTCATTTAGTGAGCCTGTGGCTTCCTTTCTATATCGTGCTATAAAAGGAATGGTATTTCCCTCATCAATTAATTTGATTGCTGCTTCTGTCTGCCATTTTTTGCAGGCAAGTTCTTCTGTGATTTTTAATGCTATATCCATTATTATTCTGCTCCAATTTCTACAACCGCAATATTTTTGTGGCGTTAATACATATTTGTGCTATTTAAAGCACCATCACAGTATATAAAAAAATTGTAAAATATTCAAGTTCACATATAGAAAGATTATATATTCTGTGATATACTCTGTTTGGTAATATATGTATGCGTATGTAAATAATTATTGCCGGATGAGGATTATAGGAATGCTTAATGCAGAACAGAAAAAGGTAGTAACGGGCAGGTTCAAACCTGATGAATATATAGAGCAGGCTATGGTGATGGCAGAACATTATCATAAAGGGCAGATGCGCAAAGGTGCAGATGGAAGATTGTCATATTATGATGAACATGTTCTTGGCGTATATAATATATTGCGTAAAGAGTGCGGTATAGAAGATGCAGATATTTTGGCCATAGCACTTCTTCATGATACTGTTGAAGATACCGAATGTACATTTGAAGATATAGAAGAATGCTTTGGTACAGAGATTATGGAGGAGGTAAAGCTTCTGACAAGAGTACCGGGCGAACCATTTTCGGTATATTCCAGAAGATTGTTTGCAAATGGCACATATAAGACTGTTCTTGTGAAACTTGCAGACAGACTTCATAATCTGAGAACGATTATGTATGTATCAGATAAAAGGTGGATAGAGAAGAAAGCTATGCAGACCTATACTGATATACTTAATCCTTTGGCGGATGCTATGAAACATATAGAGCCGGTATATAACAATATAATAATTGAACTTGCTGATAAGATAGAAGAGAGGCTCGTTATTATTTATAACGAGCTGGACTCATAAAACAAGCGCGTTTCATCTATAATGTTATATTTTCCATCTGTGTAGTCGATTATGATTACATTACAATTTTTCTGAAGGCCTCCACTCCAAAAATATTTCATATCATGCTTTTTAACATGCATCATAATGGCTTTATTTATAGCACCATGCGCAACAATCATTATTCTGTCGCATTCATCAGAGGTAGGTTCTATGACGTTTTTCATAAATGTAGAAGCACGTTTGCATAGTTCTTCAAGCGTTTCACCATTTGCCGTTGGCTCGTAAAGATGAGGCTCTTTAAAGAAATGTTTGAACTTTTGAGTATCATCCTTTAATAGCATAGACATATTCTGACCTTCCCAGTCACCAAAAGAAAGCTCCTTTAAAAGATCGTTAGTTATAATAGGTATATTTCGTCCGTTTGCAATAAGTGTGGCTGTTTCATATGCCCGTTTCAGTGGACTTGAATATATTCTGTCAAATGACGTATTCATAAGATTTTCACCTGTAAGACGGGCAAGCCGTTTTCCATTTTCATTTAGTTCTATATCAGTTTGACCCTGAAGCAGCTTTTTTTCATTCCAAATGGTTTCACCATGACGGACTATATAAATTTCCATATCATTCTCCTTCATTTTGTTAATTTAAAGTAATAGGCATGCTACTTAGCATGAATTATATATTTTCAATCTGCCAGTCTATAGGCTCTACACCATGGGAGGCGAGAAAGTCGTTGGTTTTGCTAAATGGTTTGCTGCCCCAGAAGCCTCTGTATACAGAAAGTGGGCTTGGGTGAGGGGCTTTAAGTATAAGATGGTTTGGATTGTTTAAAATAGCAGCTTTTTTTTGTGCATATGAACCCCATAGGATAAATACTATTGGCCTATCCTGTTTGTTCAATATTTTTATGCAGGCATCTGTGAATTCTTCCCAACCCTTACCCTGATGTGAATTAGCACAGTGTGCCCTTACGGTAAGAACAGCATTCAGCATAAGAACACCTTGCTCTGCCCATTTAACAAGATAGCCATTATTTGGAATATAACAGCCCAAATCATCATGAAGTTCCTGGTAAATGTTCATTAGTGAAGGCGGAATATCTATTCCCGGTTTCACGCTAAAACTCAGACCATGAGCCTGCCCATCTCCATGGTAAGGGTCCTGTCCTATAATTACGCATTTTACATTTTTAAGAGGTGTAAGGTGAAATGCATTAAATATATCGTCAGCAGGAGGAAATATGGTCTGGGTTGCATATTCCTGACCTACAAAATCAAATAGTTTTTTATAGTAATCTTTTTTATATTCGGGCTTTAATTCCAGGGCCCAATCATTTGTAATAGGTGGCATATCAGTACTCCTCATATTTTTTGAATAGTTTAGCACATATTCTAATGAATGTAAATTTTTCGGTTGTAAGAATCGGGCTTTGATGCTATAATAAACGCGAATGTAATAAGCAGGGATTCACATATCCGATATATTGCCAAATAGTACAAATATATGGTCGGATAACGTGCAGTTATGATGCAGGATAGATGTGGGATTTAATCTTTGGATAGCAGATAGATATATTTGAAAGGAGTACTTATACATGGAGAAAGCATATAAGACAATGAAAAACTCAGGCGCTTTGAATATTTCGCTTGGTGTTATTGCTATTGTGTTTGGACTTGTTACAGGGATACTGATGCTGGCATCAGGGGGTCTTCTGTTAAAAAACAAAAGACATATTATTTGGTAGATTATAACTAATGAATTAAGAAGGAAGCTCAGCTTCCTTTTTTTATTTAAAGGGGTTGACATATTTGGTTTTGTTGTGCTATCTTTAACTAAGATAATACGATGAAGAGGAGTAGTAGGGTTACTGATACTTTCAGAGAGCTGTCGGCTGGTGTGAGACAGTAGTTGATGATATCTGAACTCGCCTTGGAGTAGTCCACTGAAAAGATTTTAAGTAGGATGGAACGGAGCCTGACCGTTATAGCAGGAGGATATACGATTATAAAGTCTGTATCTGTAATGAGAGCATACATGAAAAGTATGAAATAGAGTGGTACCGCGTGAAACTAACGTCTCTATGAAGGGATTGAGGTTTCTTTTTTTTTCTAAAAAATGATTACGAATAGGAGGTAGTGATATTATGAAGAATTATCAGAATTACAAACGTGGCTATTATATGCCGCCGGTTCAATCAACTGAATGGGTGAAGAAAGAGTATATAGATAAAGCACCTGCATGGTGTAGTGTAGATTTGAGAGATGGCAATCAGGCGCTTATAGTTCCTATGAGCCTTGATGAAAAACTGGAATTCTTTAAGGAACTTGTACGTATTGGATTTAAAGAGATTGAGATTGGTTTTCCTGCTGCATCAGAGACAGAATATGAATTCTGCCGTACTTTAATTGAAAAGGATATGATTCCGGATGATGTTAGTATTCAGGTACTTACACAGGCTAGACCACATATTATAGAGAAAACATTTAAAGCTATAGATGGTGCAAAAAATGCTATTGTTCATTTATATAATTCAACATCATTTGCACAGAGACAGCAGGTGTTCAGAAAATCAAAGGAGGAAATCCTTCAGATTGCCGTAGATGGAGCAAAGCTGTTAAATAAGATGGCTGATGAGTATGGTGTAAAATATCCGTTTGAATATTCACCTGAGAGTTTTACGGGTACAGAGATAGATTATGCATTAGAGGTATGTAATGCTGTTATAAATGAGTGGAATCCAACCCCTGACAGAAAGGTTATTATTAATCTTCCTGCAACTGTTGAGATGTCACTTCCACATGTATACGCAAGCCAGATAGAATACATGAGTAAGAATCTTGCACAGAGGGAAAATGTTATTTTGTCACTTCATCCACACAATGACCGTGGCTGTGGCGTAGCGGATGCAGAACTTGGTATTCTTGCAGGTGCAGACAGAATAGAGGGAACTTTGTTTGGAAATGGTGAAAGAACAGGAAATGTAGATATAATTACACTTGCCATGAATATGTTTACCCATGGCGTGGACCCTGAACTTGATTTGTCAGATATACCAAGACTTACAGAGCTTTATGAACGTGTTACCAATATGCATGTGTATGAGCGCTCTCCATATACAGGAAAGCTTGTATTTGCAGCTTTTTCAGGCTCTCATCAGGATGCTATAGCAAAGGGTATGAAATTCAGGGAAGAGAATGGCGATGGAATGTGGACAGTTCCTTATCTGCCGCTTAATCCTGAAGATATAGGCAGAAAATATGATGGCGATGTAATCAGAATAAATAGTCAGTCCGGTAAAGGTGGTATCGGATATTTACTTCAGTCAAAATATGGTTTTGACCTTCCTGCAAAATTTAGAGAAGATTTGGGTTACACTGTTAAGGATGTGTCAGATAAGTCGCACAAAGAACTTAGCGCAAAAGAAGTTTTGGATATATTCCAGAATACATATGTCAACATATCTGGTCCGGTTGAGATGCTGGAAAGCCATTTTGTGCAAGGGGATGGTATATCTGCAGAGATTACCATACTGAAGCATGGAGTAAAGAAAGTGTATCACGGCAGCGGTAACGGAAGACTTGATGCAGTAAGTAATGCGATTAAGAAACATTTTGAAATTGATTTTAAGATAATATGCTATGAGGAGCACTCACTTCAGATAGGTTCAAATTCGCAGGCTGTAGCTTATGTGGGCGTAGAGACACCTGATGGAAGGGTTACCTGGGGTGCAGGAATAAAGAATGATATTATTGATGCATCTGTATATGCACTTATTAGTGCAGTAAACAGAACAGGGATATTGTAGGCATAAGTAAAATAAAAAATAATTCCTGCTAAGATATTGTGGCAGGAATTATTTTTCATTACTAGAGCGTTCCGGGAGACTGCTACTGCAGTCTCCCGGAATTTGCTAACTATATTTCTTTTTAACTTAGTGCACTTAGTTTTTTGTAACAATAGCTGATTATATCTTTTCTTGTTACTATACCGATAAATTTATTCTGATCATCAACAACAGGAACAAAATTCTGGGCCATTGCTCTGGCTATCAAATCTTCCATATTTGAATTAATAGAGACAGAGGCGTATTCAAATTTTTTTGGAATTTCATCCAAATGCACTGATTCTGCATTTACTATACCTGACATACCTGTCTTTTTGCAGTGCCATAATATATCGCCTTCTGTGATTGTTCCGACATATTCACCATCTTTTGTAAGGATAGGAATTGCGGAATATCTGTGTTTCTCCATTTTTTCAAGAATTTGTCTCAAAGAATAGGAATCTTCGATATATGCAACCTCACTTTTTGGGGTTAAAAAAAATAATATGTTCATTATGTATCTCCTTTGTATCGTGTAATCAAAAGTATGTAATTAGGATACTATAATTATAAAAGATTAAACAGATAAGTGCAATTTATATTGTGTTAAAATATTATGAAATCTTCTTAAGAAATGTATCATGAATTATTTAAAACTTGTTTGAAATTGATAGAGTCCGGTGAATGCTTATTGACGGACATTTTCAAATAGATGTTGTTTATTGTCGGAATATTTGATATTATATACATGACTATAGGTAATAGGAGGGTACTATGGCAACAGATAATGTTTTTGAAGAAAATCAGGAATATCTCATAAAGGCCAGAGAGATGGTAACTGCTGTTGAGGACTTGCGTGATGATTTAGAAGCGGCTAGACTTCAGCAGAAAAAGATGACAAAGAATATTGCCCAGGAAGAGAAATCTGTAAATGAAGAAATTGCTTCAACTCTTAAGCGGAGAAAAGATGAGATAGCTGATAGTTATGATAAACAGATAGATACAAATAATTCTAAAATAAGGCGGATGAAGTCTAAGAAGGATAAGAAGAAGAATGAACGCATGGAAGCGCGTATAGAGAATGAAACTGCTGAACTTTGTGAGCAGAACAGGCAGCTTAAAATGGAGACAAAAACGATGTTTAAGCAAAATCATGTTCCTGCGTTTTGTAATTCTGATTTTTATTATTGTTTATTTGCACCTAAAGGTGCGTCTGAGATATTTAGGTTGTTTCTTATGATATTGGGCTTCTGTGTATGCCTTCCAACAGTAGTAATATTTATACTGCTTAACACAAAATTCAGCGAAGGTACACATACTGCGGCATGCATACTTATAGCAGCTGTTATAGTTATAGCAGAATTTATTATTTATTTTGTAATATTTAATTTTACAAAGGTAAAGCATAGAGATTTTATAGCAGAAGGAAGAAAAACCAGAAATACTATTCGTGCAAATGAAAAAGCCATAAAAGCCATAAAAAATTCAATTACTAAGGATAAGGATGAAAGTGTTTACAATCTCGGCAAATATGATGACAAGATAAAAGCGCTTGAGGCAGAGGGAAGTGGAATAAGTGGTCAGAAAATGGAAGCACTTAAAGTATTTGAAGCAGAAACCAAGCAGGTTATAACTGATGAGATAATAGGAAGAAGACAGCCTAAAGTAGATTCCATGAAAGAAGAATTGAAGCAGCTTAATGCCAGTATTTCTTCTATGGAAGAGAAGCTGTCTGAGTTAGAGCTTACGCTTACTGATAAATATGAAACATATTTAGGAAAGGATTTGTGTACAGAAGAAAAATTATCTGACCTTATATCCATTATGGAGGATGGATCGGCTGGTACTGTATCTGAGGCTATCAAAGTTTATAAAGGTGATGATAAATAATCATTTGCATATAAAAGGGCGTTGCCTATACATTCTGCCATTTTTTTAACCATATACAATCTGGTATTTTGGAGAAGGGCAGAACCTGGCTTCCCTGATAAATTAACTATTCCGGTGATGGAGATATCTCCTATTGCCGGAAGTTTTTTATTTACGCCTTTTCCCGGATAAAGGTGAGAATTAGTAAGGGTAATTAGACCGATATCCTTTGCCATACCAAGAGAGGCATCTACTGCTATAACAAAAGGATTTTCATATTTTCTGTATATTTTGGAAATAGTATCTTTTATGTTAAGGGCATGCACCGGATATTGCAGTGTACCGGCAACTCCATGCTCAAAACCACCTGTAATCAGAAAATCTCCCACTAAAGGACCTAATGCATCTCCGGTGGCTCTGTCTGTTCCTATACATATGACAACAATCTCTCGTCCTGTTATATCCATTTCAGATATCATGTTTATAATAGAATTACCGAGTTCGGTACATGTATCTTCTTTATTAGGATTAAAATATTCAGTTCTCTTTTTTAAAACATTTCTAATTATATCCATAGCACCCTGCTTAAAAAACTCTTCTATATAGATTATTACCAAATATTCTAATGTTTACACATGAAATAAAAAAATGTCGTAAATACCAAGAATAAATCCTCAAATAAAAGGTGGCATATGACAAAATTTGATAAGAAGGAAAAAAAGCAAATGGTATGATTTAGCAAAAAAAGAGGGAGTGAAGTCATGATAGAAATAGTCTATGATAAAAAAACAGCTGAAAATCAGATGAAGAGCCTTAGACCTTATAATATACCAAAGAATATACGACAGATAGGAAATGCACCTGCCAAAAAGAAAATATACATAGAAGATTATGTTATGACATTTTTAAGAAAAATTGCAGAACCCGGAAATACTGTATCCAGAGGAGCTATACTTCTTGGAGAATATTTTAAAGATGATGAAGGCGAAGCCATATTTATAAGTGGTGCGGTTGAAGCACAGAATCTGGAGTTTGATGTAGAACAAATAAAATTCGATGATCAGATATGGAGTGGACTGTATGGCGAAATAAATAAATATTTTGACAATTTAGCAGTTGTAGGATGGTTTTTGTCGCGCATGGGTTTCTCGGTAGAAATAAATGACCGTATAACACGACTTCATATGGAACATTTCAGGGGTAATGATAAGGTTTTGTTCATGATGGATTCCCTTGAATGTGATGATGCATTTTATGCATATGAAAGAGGACAGATGATAAGACAGAAAGGGTATTACATATACTATGTGAGAAATGAACAGATGCAGAACTATATTATAAGCAGAAAGAATGCAGTTACAGAAGACAGAAACCTTGATGTTTTAAGAAAAGATCAAGCAATTGTAGAAAATTTCAGAGATATGAACAGCATGAAAAAGGAGCTTCGTTCTAAAGGACGTAATTATTTTGCATATGCAGTAGGTTCGTTTGTTATGGTATTTGCTTTGTCAGTTGGAATTGTGGTAACAGGAAGCTATGACAAAATGAAAAATATTGAAAGTAAGATACGGAGAATGGAGATCGAGAACACTGATACAGATGTAGAGGTGTTTTCAAACAGTGCCGATATTAAGGGAAATTCAGGCAATAGTGGAGATGGCATAAAAACATATACTGAAACAACGGAGCAGAAAGAAGAAAATTCAGATGCAGAGAATAACTCAGAAGAATGGGAAAATAGTGATACTGCAGCAGAGAATACTGAAAAGGAAGAGAGAGAAAATGATGAAGAGGTTTGGAAAGGAATAAACGAAGACAATACAAGAGGACAGGCATATGTTGTAGAGGAGGGGGATACACTTATGAGTATTTCCATACAGATGTATGATTCACCGGCATATGTAGAAGATATACTTGCGGCAAATAATCTCAAACCAGAGGATACAATATATGTAGGTCAGAAAATAATTATTCCATATATAGAATAAAAATGCTATAATATGAAAGCACGAATGAAGTAAAGCAGGAATTTGGTAAAAATATATACCTGAAATTTTGGTGAACGAAGAAAAACCGGTTTTCGGAGAAAAATAAAGAGTAATAGAAGAGTTTACGGAGATAGAGGTTGCAGGATGGCAAAAGACAGAAATCGTATAGATACAAATGAAGAAACTGTTAGAGATATACAATTGAATAGTATAAATGAAGATTCGGAAGAGAAAAAAGTAATAAAAGTTACCAGAACACTTTCGACAAGAGGCAAACTTATTTTTATTGTTGTGGCTATATTAATTATTGCAGCTGCAGCATTTACTGTTTCCAAAGCTATGAAGAATAGGGAGTATGAGGGTTATTCTATTGTATCCTCGTTTGAAACATCAGGGGACAGTATAGCTGATTATGTCATGTTTGCAGGTAATGTACTTAAAGTTTCTAAGGATGGTGCTGCTTATATAGATGAAACAGGTAATACTGTATGGGACTGTAGCTATGCGATGAAGATGCCTGAGGCAGTGGTTTCGGATGATTATGCCGTTGTTGCAGATTTGAATGGCAGGGATGTATATGTATTTAACAAAGCAGGTAAGGTTAGCAATCAGACTATGAATTATGACATTGCAAATGTAGACGTAGCATCACAGGGCGTTTATGCACTTGTCCTTGTTGGTGAAGATTGTAACTATATTAACGGCTATGATAAAGACAGTAAGGGAATATATGAATTTAAAACATCAATAGAAAACAGTGGGTATCCGCTTGATATATCTATATCGAATGATGGCACAAAGTTGTTTACAAGTTATTTGAAGGTTGATGGAACTGCTGTCCCTAATTATATTGCAGCATATAATTTTGGTTCGGTAGGTCAAAATGAAAATGCGGACAGACTGATGGGGGGATTTACATTTGATGAAACTGTTTTCCCATTAGTAGATTTTGTGGACAATGATACTGCCGTATGCTTTGGGGATAATCAGATAGTTATATATACAATGCCGGAAAAACCAAGCCAAAAAGCTGTAATAGATATCGGAAATACAGAAATGCTTGGCGTTTTTGCAAATTCAAAATATGTTGGCTACATTGCACTTGCGGACAGTAACGCTGATTACAAATATACGATAAACATATACAGTCTTGATGGTAAGTTGGAAGCAACAGCCGGATATAACAGCTCTTTTGAAAAAATATATGCCACAGAAGAAGAAATTGTTATAATTGGAGACTTTGACTGTAGTATATATCGGTTCAATGGAACAAAGAAATTTTCTTCCAGCTTTAATAAAAATCTTATAAATATAGTTCCTGATTCAAATAAACTGGAATATATACTGATATTTGAAAATGAAACACAGATAATAAAGCTTAAACGTAGCAAAAATGAGGAATAAATATGAATTTACTTTTAATGATAATATTGGCGGTTACGTTGCTGCTTGCATTAATTGGATATAAAAAAGGTTTGTTTAAAAGTGCTGTCAGCGCGATTGGAATTGTGCTGGCAGTATTTCTTACTACCGTTTTATCTCCATATGTTAATACTATGTTGTGTGATAAAACAGAACTTGATGAATATATCAAGGAACAAATAGAAACAAGATTTCAACTGGACACAACAAATACGGAATTGACTCGAAATGATGAAATGAGAATTCTGGAAAGGATAACTCTGCCTGAAAATGTAAAAGAGTGGATAATTGAAAACGGAAATAAGGAAATGTATGATAAGCTCAATGTAAAGGGCTTTACTGAATATATATCAGTATACCTTACGACTATGGTTATGAAGGGACTTTCGTATGTGGTAACCTTTTTTGTGCTGATGCTTATTATATATATATTTATAGATTTGGCTGATGTAGTGACCAATATCCCGATAATTAATGGAATAAATAAAGCAGGTGGTATATTATTCGGATTATGTCAGTCTTTGATGCTTGTATGGATAGCTTTTGTGATTATAACATTTCTATCAGCTTTTGAATGGGGAGCAGTTATGATGAAGATGATAGATGAGAGTGCTGCATTAAGTTATATTTACGAAAAAAATATTTTTTTGAAATTTGTAGTTGACATACTCGGAAATATTTAGTATAGTACCACTTGCCGATTAAAATCGGATAAGCAATTAAATGAGTGTTAACTAAAAAAAGTAAAAAAGTTGTTGACAGGCTCTTTTAAATGTGATAAATTATAAAAGCTGTCGCAAACGAACAGCAAAGAAATGAAAACAACGATTTGAACTAAAAAAAGTAAAAAAAGTTGTTGACAAAGTCTTTTGGATGTGATAAATTATAAAAGCTGTCGCAA
>JBJEMQ010000104.1:0-2944 GCA_051879755.1 Coprococcus sp.
CTTTTTTTATATTGTAGAAGCAATGCCTCTAACTAACCCTTTACAGCACCAATCATGATACCCTTTACAAAATGCTTTTGAAATAATGGGTATATAAACATAATTGGCAATACAACGATAACAGATATTGTCATTCGTATTGATGTCGGTGTCTGCTGTGTTGCTAAACTTGCTACTGCTGCAGTACCACTTGTTTTCACCAGATTTGCCAGTGAACTTGCCTGATTTATATATGTATACAACAGATATTGTAATGAATACAGTTTCTGGTCTGTTATATAAATCAAAGTATCCTGATATGAGTTCCACTGTCCAACAGCTGCCCATATTGCTACAGTAGCAAGAATAGGTGTACTGGTTGGAAGTATTATCTTAAAGAATCTGGTTAGAATTCCTGCTCCATCTATCTCCGCTGCTTCTAAAAGTGATGCAGGGAGTGATTCAACATATGTTTTAACTATAATTACGTTAAATGGCTGTACTATGGCTGGAATAATATATACCCAGAAAGAGTTTGTCAAATGCAATGTTCTCATTGTCATGAACATAGGAATAAGTCCTGCATTAAAATACATTGTAATTACCATAAATCTGTACCAGAACTTTCTATGCCACATCTTCTCCTGTGTAAACATAAATCCAAGGAAAGCAGATGCCATAACAGTGCATATCGTACCTATAACTGTTCTGCAAACTGATACAAGCACAGCTATAGATAAACCTTTCAGTTTAAATACATCCTTATAGTTTTGGAAATGAATGCCCTTTGGCAGGAAATTAATTTCACCTGATGCACTAAGGTCATTTGCACTTATAGAATTTATAATCAGATAATAAAACGGATATAAACATATAAGTGCCAGCAGTGCAAATACTAAATAGTTGAAAAAACTGAATACATAATCTTTAGGCTGCATTTTCATTTTAACTACTACTTCTTTTTCCTTATCAGCTCGTGCCATTTTTTCATTTCCTCCTTCCTATACAATGCTCTGTCCACGAATCTTCTTTGACGCTCCATTTACAATCACAAGAAGTACTACACTGACCAAACTCTTCAATATTCCTATCGCTGTAGCAAGCGACAAGCTCTGTCCTGTCATACCTATGTTATATACATATAAATCAAGAACCTGTATACTCTGCTTATTGAAAGCATTCTGGAATACAAAATACTGCTCCATTCCGTTATTCAGGAAGTTTGCTATGTTAAGCATAAGCATTACAAAATATGTAGGCATAATAAGTGGAATAGTTATACTTTTAATACATTGCCATCTTCCGGCGCCATCCACCTTTGCTGCATCATACAACTCGGCATCTATTCCTGCTATACCTGCCAGATACATTATGGCTCCCCAGCCAAGTCCTTTCCATGTACTCCATAAAAGCATCTGAAGCCATACATGTTCACTACTGTCCAATATCTTTATCGGTTCAGTTATGATACCCCAGTTCTGTAGCACTGTATTTAACATACCTGTTGGTGCAAATAAACAGAATGCTATAGAATATACCAGTGTCCAGCTTATGAAGTTAGGAAGTGTTGTAAGAGTTTGTACTACATTTTTAAACCACTTACATTTGATTTCATTCAGGAAAACTGCAAATAATACAGGGAGAAATGAAGTTGCTATACCAAGAAGGCTCATGGCAAATGTATTCTTCATAACTACCAACAGCTGTTTAACCTGAGTAGGGTTGGCAAATAGTGTTTTAAACCATTTAAGTCCAACAAAATCACATTGCGACAGCTTTAATGGTGCTTTGTAATCATACAGTGAATAAATCCAACCATATAGTGGAAAATATGAAAACATAAATACTAATGCGAGAAAAGGTATAATCAGAAAAAATAATCTGTATTTTTCCTTTATACGTGATGATTTTATCGCCGTCTCATATTTTACTGTACCGGTCTGAGAAGCATCATTTTCTTTTTTACGTTTTTTTGCTTTTCCCTCTTTCACAATACCCTTAATCTCCTTTCATTTAATTTAATAAAATTTTAACATTACATTTTAATCTTCACCACCAGACAAATCAGAGGTCGATACACCATAACATTAGATTTTTATAGTCAACCTAGAATTTTACCGGTAATCTACATAGGATATTTATGGTAGAAAATAAAATTCCCGGATGACATAATTTATTTGTACATTATTAATATAGTTAGGAGGTAGAGCTGTTATATGAAATTGAATATGGATAGTCCGGTTATAGACTTTATGAATACGACCGCACAGTATGTAGCACTAAACATTGTATTTATAATAAGTTGTATTCCCATTATAACAATCGGACCTGCAATCGCTGCTATGTATCAGGTTTTACTAAGAGAGGCACGAGGCGAACATGGCTACATTATCAGGAAATATCTACAGCATTTTAAGGAAATGTTTGTGCAGGGAGTATTTACATTTCTATTATTTATGATATTGCTTGCAGTTGGTCTGTTTTCCTTTATATTCTGGCACGGCATGGCAAGCACTATTTCAGCAGTAGTTAATGTATTGCTTATTATCATGCTTGTCGCTGTATTATCAGCTATGATATATGTATTTCCACTTATGGCACGTTTTAAGAACAGCTTTGGTCAAACCATAAAGAATGCATTTTATATATCACTCTCAAATATAAAATACACAATGGCATTTTTGCTAATACATGTTTTTGTTTTTGGAATGATATATCTGTTCCCTGTAGTAAGAATATTTATGATATTCATAGGTTTTTCTTTTGTTACATACTGCTGTGCGTATATTTTTACAAGGCTGTTCCGTCAATATGAGACTAATGAAACATCTGAAGTGATAGAAAATGATGAAGTAATCGAAACTGCTTAATAAATGCAGGTCAAATAAAAAAGTAAACCAGAACCAGCCATCTCTTCTGTATACTTTGGTATATAAAAAACAATCGGTAAGGGAAAACCGATTGT
>JBJEMQ010000105.1:0-12885 GCA_051879755.1 Coprococcus sp.
CTGTTAATACACCATCTATTTCCTCTGTACTTCTCTCGCCAAAATACAAACCACCTGTCAGTTCACGCATAATCATCATATCAAAGCCATTATCAGCTATCTCTTCCTTCAAAGGACATGCACCCTTAAGCTCCTCATAAAGATTTGCCGGACGGAGATTTGCAAAAAGACCCAATTCTTTTCTAATCTTAAGAAGTCCTGCTTCCGGTCTCAAATTTGGTGGAAGCTTATACCATGGAGATGTTGAAGTATTACCGCCTATCGAACCAAGCAAAACTGCATCTTTTGATTTTGCAATTGCTACAGCCTCATCAGTAAGAGGTACTCCTGTGGCATCTATAGAGCAGCCACCCATTAAAATCTGTTCATAATCAAAGGTATGACCAAAAACTTCTCCTACCTTATCCAAAGCTTTCATAGCCTCAGTAACTACCTCAGGACCTATTCCATCGCCCTTGATTACTGCTAAATTACAATTCATATATGTATCCTTCCTTCATAATTAATGCATAAGCAAGCTTACACTTTTACTCTTTTCATTCATAATACAAGTAATTATCCTTATATGCCGGATTTTCCGTACACCATGCATTACTTGTTATTAATATAGTTAATAAGTCCCTCATTCTTAATAATTTCCTGCATGAATGGTGGAAATGCCTGACCTTTGAACTCTGTTCCTTTTGTTCTGTTATATATCATGCCATTGTCAAAATCAACCTCTACCATATCTCCCGCTTCGATACCTTTGGCAGCTTCAGGACACTCAATAATTGGAAGTCCTATATTAATTGCATTTCTATAGAATATTCTTGCAAATGTTTCAGCAATAACACAACTTATACCTGATGCCTTAATAGCAATAGGTGCATGCTCTCTTGATGAACCACATCCAAAGTTCTTCTGTGCTACCATAATATCGCCCGGTTTTACTCTCTTTACAAAATCCTTATCTATATCCTCCATACAGCTTTTTGCAAGTTCTGCCGGGTCAGAAGAATTCAGATATCTTGCCGGAATAATTACGTCTGTATCTACATTATCACCATATTTATGTACTGTTCCGTATGCTTTCATATTACAGTCTCCTTCCTATAAACCTAACTCACATGGACAGCTGATTTTACCTGTTATAGCTGATGCTGCTGCAACTGCCGGACTAGCCAGATAAACCTCTGATTCAACATGACCCATACGACCTACAAAGTTACGATTTGTTGTGGATACAGCCTTCTCTCCTGCTGCCATAACTCCCATATGTCCGCCAAGACATGGACCACATGTTGGGGTTGATACAACTGCCCCAGCCTGAACAAATATAGTCATAAGTCCTTCCTCAATACACTTCAAATATACATCCTGTGTACCCGGAATAACAATAACTCTTACTCCATCAGCAATCTTTCTTCCTTTTATAATCTCTGCTGCAATTCTCATATCTGAAATACGTCCGTTTGTACAAGAACCAATCACAACCTGGTCTATCTTTATATCCCCTACTTCATCAATAGTTTTTGTATTCTCCGGGAGATGTGGGAATGCCACTGTTGGCTTAAGCTTGCTCAAATCGATGGTGTACTCCTCATCATATACAGCATCAGGATCAGCCTCATATTTCTTATATGGCTTTGATGAATGCTCCTTCATATATTCCTCTGTAAGCTCATCTACAGGAAAAATTCCATTCTTTGCTCCGGCTTCTATCGCCATGTTCGCAATAGTAAATCTGTCATCCATAGTAAGATTCTTAATGCCCTCACCCGAAAATTCCATTGATTTATATAATGCACCGTCTACACCAATCATACCAATTATGTGAAGAATAACATCCTTACCACTTACCCACTTTGCCTTTTCACCAACTATATTAAACTTAATAGCTGACGGAACTTTAAACCACGCTTTTCCTGTAACCATCCCTGCTGCCATATCTGTACTTCCAACACCTGTTGAAAATGCTCCCAGCGCACCATATGTACATGTGTGAGAATCAGCTCCGATGCATGTCTCACCGGCAACAATCAATCCTTTCTCCGGAAGAAGCGCATGCTCTATACCCATTGAGCCTACATCAAAGAAGTTTTCTATTTCATTTGCTGCTGAAAACTGTCTTACGCATTTGCAATGCTCAGCACTCTTTATATCCTTATTTGGTGTGAAATGGTCCATTACAAGTGCTATCTTTGATTTATCAAACACTTCCTTTTTATTGAATTTCTCCATCTCATGTATTGCTACCGGAGTAGTAACATCATTTCCTAAAACTAAATCTAAGTCAGCCTCTATTAACTGTCCCGCTTCTACAGACTCAAGTCCTGCATGTGCAGCTAATATCTTCTGAGTCATAGTCATACCCATAATATAATCCTCCAATCTTAATAATAATTTTTTATTGATAATACCACAAATAATGTTATAATTACAATACATAATAGGAATGTTTGCTATAACTTGTCGTTATAACAGTATAAATCTGACTATTTATGAATAATTATGCTGTGAGGATTGCATCATGATTGAAAGTTTAAATAATTACTACATTTTTTATATAGTAGCAAAAACCGGAAATATCAGCCGGGCGGCAAACCAGCTTTTCATAAGTCAGCCCGCTATAAGTAAAGCAATATCAAAGCTGGAGCATGAACTTGAAGCAGATTTGTTCAGCCGCAGTTCAAGAGGAGTATCTCTTACTGAAGAAGGACAGGTGCTGTATGAATATGTAGAACGTGCATTTGATAACCTGAATAAAGGTGAAGAAAGTCTTAAGAAATATACAGAGCTTGGACTTGGTCACATAAGAATAGGCGTAAGTACATCTCTGTGCAAACATATATTACTTGATTATCTTAAAGAATTTATCAGGGAAAATCCGCATATAAAGTTCAGCATAGACTGTCATTCCACATTAAACACAATCAGGCTGTTAAAAAATGATGAGATAGATATAGGCCTTATATGCGATACCGAACTTCCAAAGGGTATAGTATACTCTCCAGTCATGAAAATACATGATATATTTGTAGCAAGCAGCGATTACATAGAAAACTTTAACTTAAGGGAAACAGAAGAAGAAAACTTTGAGTTTCCCTCAAATATATCCGGAAATATACTTGGAAATGTAGTACCTCTTTTAAACAGAAGTACCGGTTCCTCAAACGTTCTCCGGCAAACTGCAGCTTCCCTTAAAGGTAACAATAATTCATCTGAAAGCAATGCTTCTGCCGCAATAAATAAACGCAGTCTCTCAGATTCCACAACAAGGGAATTACTTGAAAAATCAAATCTGATGGTACTTGAAGAAAGCAATGTCACAAGAACACATGTAGACAACTATTTAAGAAAACACAGCATTAACTGCAGTCAGGTCATCGAAATAAATAATATGGATTTACTTATTGACTTTGCTGCAATCGGCATGGGTGTTGCAAGCGTAGTAAGGGAATTTGCCCTGTCTCAGCTAAAATCCGGACAGATAGTTGAACTACCGCTTGAAACATCCATTGACGAACGAACTGTCGGCTTTGCCTATTCAGAAAGCAAAAAGCAGTCTACCGCAGTAAAGAAGTTTTTGGAATATGTCGCAATATAATGATTACACAAAGTATTATTAAGCCTGCAAGAGATACGCATAATCCCATCGCCAGTCCGGGTGTATGGTATTCAATAGTAATCTCATGCTCACCAGATGACAGATAAATACCCATAAATCCGTCACCAAGTCTTAATTTGTCAACGGACTCTCCATCCACATATATTGTGAAACCATCATTATATGGAAATGCCAGATAAAGTACACCACCATTTTCTGAAGTAATCCTGCCGGTAAATGTATTGCCCTCATATCCTACAAACTCCATGGTTTCATTGAGTATCTTTTTCTTTGCCTGTTCAAACAGCTCACGGTCAAATTCATAAAGTTTAAAATACTTCTCTCCAACCTGCCCCGGATTGGCATCTGCCGCACCATATAATCTGATACTTATACTCTGTCCCTTCTTTACCTCCCCTATATCTGAAACTATTTCTGTCAAATAATATTTACTTGATACAACCTCCTCACCATCTATATCTACTTCAACTATCTGCTCTCTTGTATCAGAGCTAAAAAGATACAATTCCATATCTTTATCCGCTACAAATTCCAATTGTACATTTGGTGAATATGAACAATTTGTTTTATACAGATAATATCCCTCTTCTGAAGTAAGTACATCCATACAATAGTATTTAGTCTTCGCCTGACTGAGATTAACCTCTTTAAAAAGTTCTCCATCAACACCACAGCCTAATGAAGCAAAATCATTCTGGTTTTCAGCCGCCAGCTTATTGCCTTTCCATTCAGCTATATCTTCATTTAGTACATATCCCATACCTGCCAATGCATCTGCTTCATACACATTATACACATCATTTTCAAGTATTGTATGATAGCCTCCTGATGTTCCAATCTCATCAGACAATATGTATCTCACATTATACATAAGCGCTGTAAGAGGCGTTGTTCCATTATATACATACTCAACATTATCAAAATGTCCCATGCCCATACTTTTAAAAGCACGCACTGCATTTCCATTTACCATGGAGGAATACCAGCTTGTCTCTGTCTTTGGTGCATAATCCTCTTTTACCAATGCCGTTTTTCTTTCCCCTGCATCAGTATCAAGTATAGAATATGCCTCATTCCACTCCGACAACTGAATACTCTCTGTCATCTGTATATCCTCTGTTTTATCCGGCATAACATAAAAAATATTCACCCCTATTTCGCACAACCATGTCAGGCATATCCATGCTATTATCGTCTTTATTTTTATACTTTTTCTTATATATAATATAAATAGCATTATATATAAGATGCTTAACAGACCAAACACAATATACGCCCATGGTACAATCATGTCTCTATTATCAATAATACTTACTGCGCAGATAATACACCATATCACAAATGAGAACAAGATATCTTTTAACCTTAGTTTATTTATATTAATAATAACCATATATCCCATAACAATTAATATAAATGTAAGGATGATTGCAAATCTGTTTCCCATTCCATGTGTTACAGCAAACCCATGCAGCACATAATTCAGTTTAATCCAATTCAATCCCAATACAAGTAATGCAATTGCTGTGACATATTTTAGCTTTTGCTTAAATGTGAAGATACCCGATGTAATAAAAATTATAACCAGAAAAATAACCACACTTCCACAAAAGCTATTATTATTAAAAAGATAACCGCATGTTATTCCCTTAAACGGATAGAAAGAAGCGATATATTCCCCTGCTTTTCCCCACTCCTCTATGCCTGCCTGATTAATACCTGTCATAGATGGTGCAGCATTTTTTATTGCGCATACTGCCGGAATAAGCACAATTCCTGATATTAGCGCAGCTAAAACAGAAATTCCTGCAAATAACAGGCTCTTTCTTACAAATTCTCTAAAACTGTTTCTGTTTTCAACCAGAAAATATATAACAGAGAACAGGCATATATAAAAAGCATAATAGAAATTTACAACAAAAGAAATAGAAAGCCAGCACAAATACATTCTGTAATCCGACTTATCTACAAGTCGCTCTATACCTATAGCAATAATAGGTAAAATAATCATTCCGTCAAGCCATATAATGTTATGTTCATACGCAAGCACATAGCCGCAAAATCCATATGCCATGCTGCATGCAACTGATATAAGAGTCAGCCATGCCGTACCAAGCTCATTTTCACATTTTCTCTTATTAGTATGTTCAAAGAAATAGAGGGCAGATACACTTATGCAAGATGCTTTTATAATAATTATAAGTACAAGCGAAAGCTCCACGTGATTTTCACCTAATATAACAGCAATAATATTAAATGGACTCATGCAATAATAAATTATATCCTGATATATACCTATACCAAGTCCTTTATCCCATAATATTGCACTTTTATCACCACTGTGCAGCCACTCAATAAATGTCTTCAGCATATTATTATATTGCACATATGCATCATATGTAAGGAAAGACCTGTCACCAAATGGATATGCACTATCTATAATCAGAATACCAATATATATCAATATTGAAGTCAAAAAAACACCTATATATAATAGATATCTATTACTTTTTTTCAAATGCATCCACATCTCCTTCTATTCTTAGTCATCAATAATGCTATCTTGAACTTTTTCTTTTTCTGTACATAACAATATAAACAACAGCTATTCCTATACCTAAACACGATATGATAAGTCCGGCTTTCAATCCGTATGGCATGTACTTAAATTCTATCATATGCTCGCCTTTAGTCAGATTCACTCCAATTAATGCATCACTAGCCAGTCCTATAATATCTGTTTCATTGCCATCAACATAAACCTTAAATCCTTTATAATATGGAATAGATGTATATAATATGCTATCTTCTTCTGCATTTACATGAGCTTTTATATAAGTATCCTCCGCAGATTCTATGTCCATACCTTTGCCTTCAAGTGTTTTTAAACATTCCTGCATCTTATCATCATGATACTCGTAAAAATCTATAATAGTCGTTCCTTTCTCAAGTGTCTGACTATTATTATATACTAACAGAACAACTTCCTGTCCTTTTTGCAGTTTACCCAGACTTAATATTTCTTTTGGACTCGGATATATCGATTCATTACCATACAACTCACCATTAACATAAACAGATGTCATTGTCCGCCACCGATCTTGAATATATATATATAAATCCATATCATATGGCACCGTAAATTTAAACTGTATTGCAGAATATTTTGTACCGTCAAGCAACAGATTTTGATAAAAATATAAATTATCAGACTTTTTCTCAGATTCTAAATCAACTTTATTCTTAAAAAGCATGCACCCGTTACATTTAACATCAAAATCCTCCAAAGTATTGGTTTCAACCTTAGTAAAGACATCCTCTACACCTGATATCTTCTCTACAAAATCATTCTGAACCGCAAACGGACTAATATCATCAATATTCCAATTTAATATATCGTCAGATACAGTATATCCAATACCACTTATATAACTGCTTTCATATATGCCGCACCTTTCCGACATATCATACGCTTCATTATATATATTAAAGCTTTCCCTTTCATCATATCCGCCATAATATGCCTGCTGGTCCGTAAGAACATTTCTAACATTAAACATCAATGATGTAACAGGTGTCGCTCCCCTATATGCATAACTGCCACCATTTGTCTGATATACTAATCCCAGATCATCAAACAGCCATAACAAGTTAGAATTAATAGATGATGCATATAGATTTGTATCAGAATATGTTGTATTATTCTCCGAGTTCACCCAGGATGTCTTTCTTTCCATATTGTCTGTATCTATATTTTCATAAATATCCGCCCATTCTTTTGATGCACACTTATAGTCCTTGCTCACATCATAAGAATCTCCATTTACAAAAAAGAAATTCGAAATAAGTTCAACAAAGCCAATAATAATGACATTAATTATTAAACTCTTTTTCTTAATACGGTTTCTTCTTGAAAATACAAAAAGAAGAATTAAATAAATAATCAGCAATATACTTATCATATAACACATCATATTTTGAATGGAATCATTCCGTGTAACTGCAATAGCTACACCAATTATACTAATAAACAGCATAGCAGCTATCCATCTCAAGCGTATGGTTTCATATGATGTAACACATTCAAATGCTGTAACAATCATAAGAATAAGCAATATAAAAGCATATCTGTTTGTAAACATATGTGGAATGGTAAATCCATGAAGCACATAACTGCTAACAATCCAGTTTAAGCAAAAAGCAATCAATAACATCTCTATTATTCTCTTTACTTTTTGTTTTGTATCTATCTTTTTATTAAATACAAATGCCAGACATAATATCAGGACAAATATTCCACAATAATTATTATTCGTAAATAAAGAATTACCAAGTTTATCTATCTCACACCCCCAGAAAAAGCTTTGGATAAAATTGCCTATTTTCCCGAATGTACCTAAAGAATAATCACTCAACTCCACCCACTTATCTTCTCTCTGCGAAACTGCCAGAAAACAAGGCAATAAAACAAAAGCAGCACACATTGCTGATACAACAGAAGTTATGGCAAATCTTACAAACTTCTTGAAGAAATCCTTCACATTACTCTTTTTCTGGTCTATAAACCATATAACAGCAAATATACATGCAAACCACGCAAAATAGAAATTAGTGACAAATATCAGAAATAACGTAACAAAATATAATCTGACACAATCTTTCTCAATCATTCTTTCGATACCAAGCATCATAATCGGAATAAGAAGCAGCGTAATAAGCCATAAAATATTATATTGGTATGCAACTATATAATCACACATTGCATATGCAAGTGCAAACAAAATGCATACACAATCATTTAATATACCATGCTTCATCTTATTTTTCCTTGTATGAGCCAGATAATAAAGCATGGTAACACCACACATACCAACCTGAACAAGCATTGTTATAGCCATGCCAAGTTCCATATGCGCCTTTCCAAAAAACAATGCAATTATATTAAACGGACTTGCCAGATAATAAAAGAAATTAGAATAAAAATCATATCCCATTCCTTTATTCCAACTAAAAAAGAAAGAGCCACCATTTTTTATCTTATCGGCAAGTTCCATAAAAAATGAATAATACTGAATATTAGCATCACCAATAAGAATGGTATTTTTTCCAAAAGGATAACATTCCTTCATAGCCATATGTATCAACATACATATAATAGGTATAATAAATACAATAATATATTTATATAATTTTTCTATTTTCTTACAATTTTCTTTTTTTTCTTTCATTACCTTACTCCTATTCGTACATATCATTACTTAATAATTTTAATATATGTCCAACCATTTTTTGTCTACAAAACCTTAAAGCATCTGCATAATAACAAAACAGCTACAATCATAAAAAAAATCAGACTAATATATCTTGATATTTTTTGGATAAAGGTTCCCTTATAATATACACGAACCATGCCCTCGTTTCCACTTAATACTGTTGATACAAGCCCATTATTTTTATTCTTATAAACCGGTAAATCTTCTTCTATTCCATCTTTGTTTTTATATGTAACTGCATATCCTATATAATAGTATTTAGGAATTGTATATTCCCCCGAAATACCTGATGCATCAAATTCCAAGCTTCCGTCATCATTATATGTACACATCAAGGTATCATTTCCATTATCATTATACACAACTCTTTTTACATCACTATATATAGTCTGACTAAGGTCTGCTTCAGCAGGAAGCCATTCACCAAATCCAATATTATCTGTATTTGATTGTATCTCAATATAATGTTCTTGGTAATCTTTATAAAATAATATTTCAACCTGCCATACAATACTTAAATTAAACAATCCTATAAAGATACACAATAAAGCACTTTGTATTAACCTTTTTTTCTCTGTTAATTGTTTATTAAAAAATTCTTTTGTTTGCACTCCTATTCCAAATGCGACAAAAAATTCAGTAAACATATTCAAACGCCACGGAAATTGAATACTTACTAACGGTGTCTTGTCAATCAGCTTCCAAGGAAACAATTTTGTCTCTACAACTAAAAGTATGGCAGTCAAGAAAAGACAGTACAATGCCTTTTTATTACATATTTTTTCTTTTACGCCAACCATAATAAGTAAGACTAATATACCTATCTCCACAAAAGCTACAGAGTATCTTCCACATAATATATCAAGCAATGTCATTGTATCTTCCTGGGTATAAAAAGAAGGTTCTACACTTACATAAAACTTTCCTGATAAAAATTGTTCAAGAACAGGCAGCCAATAAAAACTTGTCACTGCCATACAGGCAACTGCTTCTGCCACAAGTCCCAGTATCAATTCTTTCTTCCATATTTTTTTAATCCTTATAAGAACCCATATTATAGCGACTATTACACTTAATACAAAACTTATCGTATGAGACAGCAGCAGAGCAGAGAAAGTAAAACACATCAGTCCTTTTCTTCTATGCTGTCTTTCTGTAAAATCATAAAGGCACAGGAAAACCAACGGAATAAATGCCATAGCCACAACTTCACCAATTGCAGAACGTCTATATATATCCTCCAGATGGTAATGTCCCATAGTATACAAAATCATTGTAGCTATACCTATATATCGGCTTCTGCCTATGCATTTTCCTGTTATATATGATGTACAACATGTAACAAACAATATAATAAAAATATATAGTTTCATTGCAACTTCCGGTGAAGCTCCCATAAATCTAAACAAAACCGCCGGAAGTAGGAATATATCAGGATAAAATATTCCGGTTCCATAGCCATAGCCTTCCAGCATCTGAGAATATATATATGCCGGATATCCCTGACCGGTTTTTAAAGCATGATAAATGCTTTCCATACGCAATATATGAAATGTCATATCATCACCATCAGGAATTGATTTTCCCATACAAGGTATTAAACATATAGTACATATAAAAAGCATTAATAACAGAATAATTATTTTTTTTACTTTTTCATACTTAATATCATTCATATAATCTAAATTAATCATCTGGTATTTTTATTTATCCGTATAATAAAAAGAGCAAAAAGAATAATATTTATAATTACGCTATTATTATTTTTGCTCTTAATTTTTACGTCTATTCCCTTCTACTTAAAGTACTTCACGCCACTCTCGAATATCTTCTGATTCTGGTCACCATATACATTTATGGCAACAGCATCACCGATACGCTCTGAATGACCCATCTTACCAAGCACTCTTCCATCAGGACTTGTGATACCTTCAATTGCATAATAAGAACCATTCACATTGTAATACTCATCCATGGTAGGATTTCCATTCATATCAACATACTGAGTAGCTACCTGTCCATTTGCAAATAATTTCTCACACCATTCCTTTGTAGCAACAAAACGTCCCTCGCCATGTGATATAGGAATTGTATATACACCACCAAGCTCTGCTCCCATAAGCCATGGACTCTTGTTTGTTACGACCTTCGTATATACCATTTTTGACTGATGACGTCCTATACTATTCATAGTAAGTGTCGGTGAATTCTCAGACTGCGGTCTTATCTCGCCATATGGAACAAGTCCCAGCTTGATAAGTGCCTGGAATCCATTACAAATACCAAGTGCAAGGCCATCTCTCTCATTAAGAAGCTTCATAACCTCCTCAGAAATCTTTGCATTTCTAAATGCTGTAGCTATGAACTTACCTGAACCATCAGGCTCGTCACCGGCTGAGAAACCACCCGGGAACATGATTATCTGCGCTTCGCTTATGGCCTTTACAAATGCATCTACCGAATCTCTTATACCCTGAGCTGTCATATTCCTGAATACAATAGTTGTAACATCCGCACCGGCTCTTTCAAATGCTTTTGCAGAATCATACTCACAGTTTGTTCCCGGAAATACAGGTATAAATACATGTGGCTTTGCAATCTTATTCTTCGCTGTATATACTGTCTTCGCATCATATACACCGGTTTTAATTTCTGTCTGAGGAACATCAGACTCTGTAGGAAATACTTTTTCAAGTGTTCCCGTCCATGCTGCCACTGCCTCATCTATGGTAACAGTTACATCTCCATATGTGAAGCATGCATTATCTGTTACCTTACCTATTTTCTTCACCGGTATACCAAGTTTTTCAAGATTGTCCTGTTTAACCTCAAGTATAATTGAGCCATAATCCTTAGCAAGCAAATCTCTCTTTGATAATGTCTGCTCTAATTCTACACCCAGCTTATTTCCAAATGCCATCTTGCTGACAGCCTCAATAATACCACCAAAACCTACTGCATATGCAGACTCTACTTTACCTGCCTTAATTGATTTATTTAATAAATCGTACATTTCCAGTACATTTGCATATACAGGTATATCATTTTCATCTTTTTCTATATCCAGCTTCACAAGAATATTGCCTGCAGCTTTCAGTTCAGGTGTAACAACATCCATATAGCTTGCTACATCTACAGCAAATGAAACAAGTGTAGGTGGTACATCAATATCATTAAATGTTCCGGACATACTGTCCTTACCACCTATAGAAGGAAGTCCCATTCCTATCTGAACGTCATATGCTCCAAGAAGCGCTGAAAGAGGCTGTCCCCATCTGTATGGGTCATTTCCAAGTCTCTTAAAATATTCCTGGAAAGTAAGTCTTATCTTTGAAACATCACCACCTGCTGCCGCAATCTTTGCCGCAGATGTCACAACAGCGTATACTGAACCATGATATGGACTCCAGCTTGAAAGATATGGGTCAAAACCATAGCTCATCATGGTAACTGTATCTGTCTTACCCTTAAGTACGGGAAGTTTGGCAATCATAGTCTGTGTAGGAGTCATCTGGTATTTACCGCCATATGGCATAGTAACTGTTGCAGCTCCAATTGAGCTGTCAAACATCTCCACAAGACCCTTCTGTGAACATACATTAAGGTCAGCAAGTGTATCAAGCCAAGCCTTCTTCAAATCAGCAGGCTCTTTAACTGAATCAAAATAATTATCTGCTTTCGAAGGTACTTCTACCTTGACAGTTGTCTCCTGATGTGCACCATTTGTATCAAGGAAAGCACGAGAAATATTTACTATCTCCTTTCCTCTCCATGTCAGCACAAGTCTTGGTTCTTCGGTTACTGTCGCTACTACAACTGCCTCCAGGTTCTCTTCATCAGCATACTTAAGCATAGTATCAACATCCTTAGGATCTACTACTATAGCCATACGTTCCTGAGACTCTGATATAGCAAGCTCTGTTCCATCAAGGCCTGCATATTTCTTAGGTACTTTATCAAGATCTACTACAAGACCATCAGCCAGCTCACCTATGGCAACAG
>JBJEMQ010000106.1:0-12793 GCA_051879755.1 Coprococcus sp.
CTTGCTATTAGAAGCACTTATACTGTTTGCTTCCTTTACATCAGCATTCAGTTTATCTGTGAGGGCACTCTTTACAGCTGTCATCTGTGAATCATCACCATTATCTGTAAGCTGAGGTGTCTTAAATACTATTTCATTTGTACCTGCAACTGTCTGAACTGATATATCAGCCTCGCTGATACCTGCAGCTTCTGCAATAACAGGAACGATTTCCTTCTCTGCTTCTGCCAATTCATATGCCTTGTCAAATTCAACAGTAAGACTTGTACCACCAGCAAATTCTATACTCAGATTAAGTGCACTTCCCTTTGAATTCTTATATATCGGCATAAACAGGAAACCAACTACTATTACAAGAATAGATGCAATAGCACAGAACTTGCTTGCCTTAACATAATTAATCTTCTTAGGCTCCTTAGCTACACCAAAGTACTTCTTATCTGTAAGTCCCAGAGTAACAAAAGAATTCAGCAGAAGCTGTGTTACTACAAGTGCTGTAAATACAGAAAGGACAATACCTATAGCCAGTGTTATTGCAAAACCTTTTATTGTTCCGGTACCAAATATGCCAAGAACCAGAGCGGCAATAAGTGTTGTGATATTACCATCTAATATAGCTGACAATGCGTTATGGAAGCCCTGCTTTACAGCCTGTTTTACAGAAGCACCTGTTGCAAGCTCTTCTTTTATACGTGTAAATATGATTACATTGGCATCAACCGCCATACCTACTGACAGAATAACACCCGCTATACCCGGAAGTGTAAGTGTTACATTAAATAAATTCATAACAAGGAAATCCAAGAAAGTATACATTGCAAGTGCGAGAGATGCAATAAATCCCGGAACCCTGTATATAATAATCATAATTAAAAATACAAGTAAAATACCTATGATACCTGCCTTGATAGATGTTGTTATGGCATCTGAACCAAGTGTAGCACCTACGATATTCGAACGTACCTGTGTAAGTGTAAGTGGAAGCGCACCAATACGGATAGTTGTTGCAAGATTATCAGCCTCTTCAAAAGTCGCAATCTTATTAATCTCTGCACTTCCGCCTGTTATGGCACTCTGCACCTGTGGGTTACTTACTACCTGATTATCATATACAATATAAACAATATTTCCTACATTCGCTGCAGTTACATCGGCGAACTTCTGTGCACCCTCATCTGTAAATGCTAATTGAACTATATTATCATTTTCCTGTGAGTCGATAGTTGCCTCAGCACCCTTTATATCATTACCTGTAAGAGCTGCCTCATATTCTTCACCTGCTGCCCATTTAGCATAATTCTCAGGATCAAGAAATTCCAGCTTTCCTTCAATGCTTAAATCTGCAAGAATCTCTTCGGCATTTGTTACACCAGGTATCTCTGCAGTAATTTTGCCTTCACCATCTTCATATACAGAATACTCTTTTGTATGGCTTTCTATTCTCTTTCCAATCTTATACTTCGTATCCTCTACATCAGCTTCAGAATAATCTTCATCCTGAATCTCATAAGTTACGCTAAGTCCTCCCTTAAGGTCAAGGCCCAGCTTAATGTACTCTATCTTACCTCTGTCACCTATACCAAAGATTGCTGTATATACAGCAAGTCCCAGTACAAGGAAGAATGCAATGATAATTAGTACAGAATTTCTCTTTGCTTTCTTCATTGTAATTCTCCTCCTATTGGTTTTCCTCTTCTTCCATATCTGCCATAGCTGCCTTCATCATAATCGCACATTCTATACGCTTCTTTTGAAGCTCACAGCCTATGTCGTATGCATCCAGTATATTGCCATGGAATTTGAAAGAATTTGCTGCGCATCCGCCGCTACAGTAAAATCTTGCAAAGCAATCCTTGCATTTATCTTTTGCATAAACATTACACAGCTTAAATTCATCTACTATCTCCGGCTTTGTAATGCCGTCATTTACATTTCCTATACAGAAGCCTTCTTCCCCAACAAACTGATGACATGGATATAAGTCACCCCATGGAGTTACTGCGAGATATTCTGTACCCGAGCCACAACCCGAAAGCCTTTTTGCCACGCATGGACCTCCTGTAAGATCTATCATAAAGTGGAAGAAATTAAATCCTCTTCCTTCCTTATGTCTCTTTAACATCTCCTTTGCCAGTATATCATACTGATCAAGCAGATAAGGAATATCTTCCTCTTTGATGGCATATGGTTCGTCCGGAAGAGAAACCACAGGCTCTATAGATATCTGGTCAAAGCCTAAATCCGCCATATGAAGAACATCTTTAGCAAAATCGAGATTATTGTGGGTATATGTTCCTCTCACATAATAACTCTTGCCGGCTCTTTTCTTGGCAAATTCCTGAAACTTCGGAAGCAATATATCATAACTTCCTTTACCATTTCTGGTTGGTCTCATATAATCATGTATTTCTTTTCTGCCATCTATACTGAGCACCACATTGCTCATCTCTTTATTTGCAAATTCCATTATCTCATCATTTAAGAGAAGACCATTTGTGGTAAGTGTAAATCTGAAATTTTTGTCGTACTTTTCTTCAAGGCTTCTTCCGTACTCTACAGTCTTTTTAACGACATCCCAATTCATAAGTGGCTCGCCGCCAAAAAAGTCTACCTCAAGATTTCTTCTGCTACCGGAATTTTCTACAAGAAAATCTAAAGATTTCTTAGCTATATCAAGTGGCATCAATGCCCTGTCACCTTTATACTCGCCTTCCCCTGCAAAACAATATCTGCATGCAAGGTTACAATCGTGAGCTATGTGTATACATAATGCCTTAACTACTGTTTTTCTTTTCTTAAAATCAATAACGTAATCCTTGAATATGTCTTCTGTATAAAGTGTTCCGTCTTCTACGAGCTGGGCAACCTCGTCACAGGCCTCATATACTTCTTCTCTGTCATACTGAGGAAGCGCATCGGCTATCTGTTCCTTTGTCTTGTTCTCATATATCTCTATGATATCATAGACCATATCATCAACTACATGGACAGAACCACTACATACATCAAGCACTATATTATATCCATTACTTTTGTACTGATGAACCATAATTCTCCCTACTATCAAGTATCCATATTATACGCACTAAAGAGGACTGCCAACTGACGGTCCCCTTTAGCTGCTTAAATTCATAACTTTTTAATTACTTGTTATTAACATTCTCACAGCTCTGATTTCCAACTGTGCATGATGTTTTACAAGCTGACTGGCATGATGTCTGGCACTCGCCACAACCACCTTTAACCATTGTATTCTTCATTGTTCTGCCAGTAAGTGTTTTAATTCTCTTCATGGGTACAACTCTCCTTTTATGTCATATAGTAAGAGTATATCACAAAGTATTGTAAAGTAAAAGGTTTTTTTTAGCTAAGCATACCGCCAAGCATTCCCCCACCTATACAAAGTGCCATCTGGTATATTGCCGAGGTTGCGGAGAAATCAATAGTTCCATTTACCGCAAATGATACCAGCATTATTATCGCTGCATATACTACACCAAGAATGAGTCCCCAGAGAAACTTCTTCTCCTGAACCATTTTTCCTACTGCAAAACCTCCTGCAAATGATGCTACTACATATACTGCAGTAATCAGGATATTGATAGTATTTTCCGTTATACCAAACTTGTACAATGCCAATGCAATAATCAGCAGCATTATCCCTGTTACTATGTAAGAAATAACAAGGGATTTGAGCAGACTGATAAGCTTCATACTGACCGCCATATATATTCTCCCTTCGCTCGTATTGGTACTACCTGTAAATATATATATGACGTTTATACCGATACTAGAACAACTGACAAATATTTATTATATTATCATATACCTGGTTTGTACGTTCTTTTGTTATATCATTTGGCTTAATAAGGTCAACCACCATAACCGTATATAAACCGGCATCACTGACTGATATTATTCCATTTATGGAATCCTCAATTCCAACTGCTTCATGAGGCTCTACATTAAGCTTCCTGCAGGCTTCCAGATATATATCGGGATATGGCTTTCCTCTCTCAATTTCATCACCATATACCATCTCATCAAAATATTTAAGCAGTCCTGCCTTACCAAGTCTGTATTCAGCTTTTTCTTTATGTGTAGAAGTAGCAAGTGCCATTTTTACATTTCTTTTTTTCAGATATTCAAAAGTTTCTACCACTCCGGGCTTTATATCTATTCCATGTTTCTCTGTATATTCATCAAATAAATCCATTGTTTTTTTCCTGAATGGAAGATAATCAAAATCCTCACCCATTATACTTTTAAATACTTTTTCATTATGGGATTTTGTTCCACCTGCCAGTCTGTCACATATTCCATCAAGCTGGCTCTCCGGTATCCCAATAGACATACTATTCTCTTTCCAACATATTCTATAAACCTTTTCTGTATCAAGCAGTACACCATCCATATCAAATACTGCCGCTTTATATTTCTTATCCATACTATTGCCACCTCCGTAAAAATCTTTAATAAAACCATAAATGCAAGAAAGACTGCCACCGGCAGCCTCTCTCATACTTATGTACACTATCTCTTATCTTTCTTTTTGCTTCTTACTATTACAATTACAAGAATTGACAGTAAGAGAAGAATTGCAAGTATAATGATAATCAGGATTACAGGTGATATTTTTTCTTTCAAAGAGAATGAGAAAACTTTACCTGTCGCTTCATCATATGTTGATGTTACGTTGCCTGACAAATCGGAAGCCTCAACAAGTATTTCATAATCATCATACTCTGAAATATTCATCTCATATGCCATTGTTCCTTCATATTCCGAAGGATCAACAACCTGACCATTTATAGATATCTTTGTAATAATATCTTCTGCATCTTCAAGACTTATCTTTAATGTAAACGGTTCATGCAGTGTTGCACCATCCTCTGCGCCCTGTATTATGATACGAGGAGCTGTTCCATCATAAGTAAACTCAAATTTATCATGAGATACATGCCCAACCTCGTCAGTAACAGATATTTCCAGTGTATGCTGTCCATCTGTCAAATCAGAGAAATCAACAAAATCTACTCCATCCATTTGAACATCTACTGTAAATACTGATGTATCATTTACTGTCCATAAAGCTTCATAGCCTTTATCTGTAATATCGGCAAAATCTTCAGCATTTAAAAGTATTTCATTATTGCCGGCCGTTTTCTTGGCAAGTAAAGCTGTAAGCTTCTCAGTCGCCTCAATTGATGGTGGTGTATTATCAACTGTAAATACTATTCCATATTCCTCAGCTGCATTTCCAAGCTCATCCTTTGACTTGATATTGATGTTATAAACACCATCTTCATCGAATCTCTGGCTGCCTGTGCTTATCTGGGCTCTGTTTGCATAATTTGTAAAGTACTGGGAAGATGTATCCTTTCCATCCTTAAGTACCGTAAACGTAACATTATTTGTATTAAAGAATACTTCCTCTACACGTACATTTACATCTACATAATTAGGTATTTCAGCATCACTGCTTCCTACTGATTCATAGCTTTCTACTTTTTTATTATCCTTGTCAACAGCGCTTACTGTAAGAACAGGTGATGTCTGGTCAACCTTGAATGTCTTTGTAACCGCAGTTGCAGCATTTCCACATGCGTCTGTTGCATTCATAGTAATAGTATACTCACCATCCTCATTAAATGCGTAAGATGCCGTATGAGGATTTCCTCCGGAAAAATCTCCTTCAGAAAGTGTTGCTATGCTTGTTTCAGCACTTCCATCTGTTTTCTTTGTAATTGTTACCGATATAGTTGCATTATCGGAAGTCTGAGGATATGTAAATGAAAATGATTCATCTACGCTCATAACAGCAGTAACACCTGTATTCTGGATATCATTTACACCGGTTATGGAAAGTACAGGTGCTGTCTTATCAATCCTGAAGTTTGTTTCCTTCTGTTCAGCCTTATTTCCTGCCTTATCCTTTGCTGTTACTGTTACAGTATAATCGCCTTCCTCCGAGAAGGTTATATCCTGATGAACTTCTGTTCCTGCCCATGTTCCCTTCTTTATATCACCTTCATATGCAATATCTCCGGCTTCATTTCTTCTTATTACATGAACATTATATGTATCACCTTTATATTTATCAGATATATCTATTCCCAGATTTACATTTCCGTTACTTGTTTTATCTACGTCACGTATTGTTATTACCGGTTTTTCCTTATCTATAACATATCTGACATTCTTTTTTGTATAATTTCCAAAAGCATCTGTAACTACTATATCCAGATTATATACTCCCTGAGTACTGTTCTTTACTGTATAGGAATATACTGCGCTCTTAAAATTCTTTTCAATATCAGGAACATTGCCGTTCTTATCTTTTATGGATATATTATGTACTAAATCAAACTGCTCAACTACATTTACATCAAATTTAACAGCCTTGTTATAATATCCGTTATTTGTTTTCGATGGTATCGGCTTTATGGTTACATCCGGCTCTGTATTATCTACATAGAAGGTTTTTGTTTTATCTGTGCAGGTATTTCCGGCATTGTCTGTAAATGTATATGTAAACCAGTACTTTGCAGCTTTACCGCTAATCTCTTCACAGACTGAGTCTGCATACACAGTAAGATCATCAACCTTTTCTGCTTTAAGTGCTTTCTGACCTGTAACACCACTATAAGTCGTATAATGCTTTACAATCGTTACATTTTCAGCTTCAAGACCATATTCATCTTCTACCGTAAACTCTACCGAAGTACCCTTGGATAATCTGTTATCCGGTATACCTTCTATATAAGGCACAGGTGCTTTCTTATCAATTACAAATGTACACTTATCAGCTGTTGAAGTATTTCCTACAGCATCAATTGCATATACCTTAACTTCATACACACCTTCTCGTGTGTATTTAAAATTCATATCCACCTCTGCGGAAGGGCTGGAAACTTCTTTTACCTGTTCTGCTACTACCTCACCATTTCTTGTTACTACTGCCTTAAATGATGTAACAACAAAATTATCTCTTCCGGTTACGTTAAGTGTAACATCCTGCTTATTCCAATATGTAGTAAGCTTGTCATCAGCATCAACATTTGCTATCTCTACCTGAGGTCTGCCTGTATCAATGACAAATGAACCTGCCGCAATATATGCACTCTCATTTCCGGCTTTATCACCAAGAGAAAAACTTATATCATATTTCTTATTATTTTCAATATTACTGCCGTCTAATATAATATTTTCGTCTTCTATTTCGCCGTCTTCTCCACCGCTAATCGTACCTGATGCAATCAATGTATTGTCTGCATCACATATCTTATAGGATATAATATTATAATTATCCTGTGCACTTACACTGATAACAGGTCTCTCAATATAATAATATATACCTCCTACTTTCTTCTCATATCCGTGAAAATCTATATGAATGCTGCCCGGTGATTCAATATCATATATAAATACAAGCTGTTTCCCGGTATTTTCATCAAACTCTGTTTGTGTATGTCTTTTTGCATTAATTACAAAATTATACTTACCCTGATTCTCAACTGCACTATTGATAGTATAAGTTGCTGTTATCTTTTTCATATAACGGCTTCCCGATACAGGCTGAGTAGATACTGTCATATCAATTGCAGTGCCCTCATAATCGGCATTAATTTCCAAATCACTATCAGCATCTAAATCAAATCCTGTAACAGTACTTGTTACAACTATATTCTCGCCACCTGTATAAGTAAGGTCATCCGTAGTATCTATAGTATCTGTTGTTCCGTCAGCATATGTGGCAACTGCTTCAAGTGTTATAACAGGGTCGATATTATCAACTACAAATTTTGTATCTTTTGTTATACTGTTTCCGGCATTATCTGTAGCTGTTACAGTAAATGTGTAATATCCCGGTTCGTTAACTGTATAACACAGGTTTTCATCAAGTGATACTGTAGTTGGCAAACCGTCACCTTTTTCCTGAATTGTGGCAACAATATTTTCATTGCTCAAACCACTCTTTTCATCATCTGCCACAACCCTTATGGTTTCTCCTGCAGCATCTCCAACAACATATTCTTCCTCTTCGTCCTCAACATATGCACTCTTAGACTCACTATAAAGTTTAAGTTCCGGTGCTTCAAGGTCGATATATGCTGTTATACCTGTTACATCACTTTCCTCATTTACATAATTTTTAGTTTTAAATGATATATCATTTATCTCACCCGGAAGTTCTGTACCATTCTCGCCAAATACCAGCCCGGTTTTTGTATAAGAATATCTTCCTATATCTTCATTATTATCAAATTTTCCTGTTACATCTCCATCTGCACCAGGATATGTATACTCAACATATTTTATATAAGAAGCAGCAGCTTTGGCTGTTACATCAAACTGAATTGACTTTGTCCACTTCTTTTTTTCTTCAAGCATTTTGTACTCTTCATATGTATATGTATATCCTGTTGTGAGCTTAATGTTTTTTATTGTAACAGTTGGTTTTTCATTATCTACAAATACTATGTATCCATTCTCATCAAATGCATATGAAGTATTTCCTACTTCATCTTCAACCCACATAACAAGCCTGTTTGTGTCGTCCTTAGGTATCGCAGGAATGGTAATAGTAGCCTTTCCATCTGCAAAAGGCTGCTCTCCTGTTAAAGGTTCTAAACCCGCCTTTAATGTATACTTGTATCTAAGCTTATATGATATGTCATAACCACTTACATTTTCAGAAGCCTTTACTGTTATATTAAATTTTGTCTTTCCGGCAAGGAATCTTGTATTTTCATCTACTATAGAAGAAACTCCTGTAGTAGTTACCTCTTCCACTTGTATTCCGGGTGTTGTCTTTACATTAACTGTCTTTTCTCCGCTGCAATTTCCGGCCTTATCATATGCAGTAAATGTATAACTTCCTGTAGAATCAAATGTAACTATATATTTGCCGGCTTCTTTTTCAACTTCTATTTCACTGTCACTATCGGAAGTCTTATATACAACTCTTCCGATACCTGACGCATTTGCAGCAGTACCATCAGAAACTTTAATCTCAAATTTTGCAGATTTATTTGCTTTTACAAGATAAAAATCTTCAGTTTCTTTATAAAGTACTTCTCCGCCATTCAGCAGATTCACATTTGTAATCTCAGGACTATCCGAATCACATACTATTCTGATTATGCCGTAAAATGTATATATACTGCCTGACTTAGTATATACTGCAACCTCATAGCTGCCATCTGCCTCTACAGTTATGGCTTCATAACTGTCTGCGCTCACTAAGTCTGAATCTGCGTCACCTGCTGTCGCAAGTGCTTTATTACCGGTAAAAGTTTTAATAAAATAATTTCCTGAAAATGAAACACTATTTCCCTCTGCAGCAAAATATATAGCTTTTTCTTCATCCGAAACAGATATATTTCCATCTTCATCAGGCGAACTGCTTATTCCTTCAGGCAGCAGCTCTTCTATAGATATAGTTTTACTCTCATTTTCACTGGCACGCAGTCCAACACGATTATCAATTATAACAAGAGTAATCATCATGACAGCTACCATAATAAGTGCAATAAATCTATTTATATTTGTTATCTTTTTCATACAATGCCCCCCTTTCATATGCTCTCGTCCGTATGTACTACTATAACATCCATAATTTTCTTAACTGACGAAGATCTGTTAACATGTACAGATGCAGTCATTTTCGATGTATTGTAAGGATTTTCTAATGTACTATCTGACTCAGCCAATACATCCGTTGCTTCCTCATCATCCTCACTTAATATATCAGTTGCTTCTTCTGCGTATCCTCCATTTAACACATCAGTTGCCTCTTCTGCATATCCTTCATTTAATATATCTGTAACTTCTTCTGCATGATTCTCATTCAATACATCAGTCAGCTCCTCTGCATCCACATTATCCAGCACATCCGTATCATCCTCATGTATCGACTTAAGATATTCTTCTGCTTTTTTTGTCTGTTCTAAGGAACTTACTGCCTGCTCATATCTGGTACGGCCGGCATCGGCAACCTTTGGATTTACAGGATTAATATCTCTTGCGGATATTCTTCCCGAATCTGTCCCTGTCTTTATGGCATCCTTTTTAGACACCCCGGCACCCTGAACACTTTCGTAACCTTTCTCCCGTATTTCCTGAATCTGTTTTTTTGCTGTAGAACCGGTTAAGTCACCGATTACCTTGGGAATATTTAATTTAAAAAATAATACTATTGCCACAATGGCGAAAATTACTGCGAGAGCAAGGCCGCCATATAACATTATATTATAAAAAGTTGCCATATAATCTCTCCTTACTTTTTATCGCTTGATTTACCATCACTTGCTATAACCTCTGCTATAACCGGCTTGTTTAACAATGAGTTCCATGTATTATTATCATGGTTGGAAAGCGATTTTATTTTATTTCCACCCAGATATACCGTTTTTACTTTTTTAATTCCCTCTGCTTTCCACTTGTCAGGTGTAGCTCCATATTTTTCTGTATATCTGTCACATAAATATTTCATATGACTTACATATATATCAGCAGCATAATCATCTGTTCCAAGTGCTTTTTCTGCCTTCTCATATGTTAACTCGGCACTGTCATAATATGCATCTCCATCACCAAGCATTGCAAGAGCTACATATGTCTCTGCTTCTTCCTTCATATATTTGGCATATGACTTCTTCATATTATCTGTAATATTTTCATCATTTAAGTCAATACCTGCCAGATATCTGTCTATGGCCGATATTGCTTCCGTATAATATTCCTGCTTTTCAACTACATCTTCTGCTCCTTCTGCCAGATGTGAATATACTGAATATAAAATACGTGAATACTGTCCGGTATAATATTTTATTCCTCTTTCTTCCGGAAATGCATTTGAAAGAACTGTTGCATTCTCATCCAATTCTTCATTTGCTTCATTCAGCAAATTAATTATTCTTTGTGAAAGTCCTGCATCTACCTCTATATTTTCTACATATATCGAGGCAATATTGAGATAATTCACATATTTATTTGTATTTCCGGCATCTATACTTCTATTATAAGTTTCAAACTCATATATACTGTCTTTTGTATCGTTAAAATCCGAATTTTTCTTTATTTTATTTTCACATATGGCAGCATAATACTCAGCCTGTTCTGTCTCATCAGGAAAATTTTTCTCATCATCTACCATATTAAAATATTTCATGGCAGTTTTATAATCCTGCACTTCATTATAATAGATGATTGCAATCTCATATTTTACATCATCACTTACATCATCTATATATTTAATAGCATACTTAATTCCCTGCTCTGCAGGTGTTTCTGCTCCGCCATTTTCACTATCTGCGTCATAATAATATGCATATGTATCAAGGAGTCCTATATATGCTTCGGACAAACTGCTGTCAAGTGCAATAGCATCCTTGTAACACTCTATCGCTTTATCATAATCATCTGCTGCTATAGCATCATCAGCATCTGATATTTTATTAGTATAATCAAGCTCACGAAGCTTTCCTTTCTTAACTCCCCCTACAACCGCAAGTCCTGCTGAAACAAGCGAAAGACCTGTCATAGTAATAAATGCGGCAAGCTTCCTCTTAGACTTTGCCTTATATTCATTATCCAGCTCATTATAATGATCTAACGCATATAGAAGCTCTGAACATGACTGATATCTGTCCTGCGGATTAGGCTGGCAGCATTTTACAATTATCTGCTCCAGACCTGATGACAAAGTAGGATTCCACTGTCTTATTGGCTTTATCTCATATGGTGGTTCACATGGATTCTTTCCTGTAACAAGATGATATAAAGTCGCACCCAGATTATATATATCTGTTCTTGCATCTGTATTATAGATTCCATGTCCCTGTGCATCACCAAACTGCTCCGGTGCTGCATAACCACGAGTACCCAAAGCTGTTGTATCAGCATTATTTTCTACTATATATTCCTTTGCCGTTCCGAAATCAATCAGCTTTACACCGCCATCCGGCTTCAACATGACATTTGACGGTTTCATATCACGATAAATAATAGGCGGATTCATGGAATGAAGATAATCTAATGCACTAGCTAGTGCACGTCCCCATTCTATTACCTTCTTCTGCTCCTGCGCTCCCTCGGTTCTCAATACATCACTTAATGTTCTGCCCTCTACAAAATCCATAATAACGTATATAGTACCATTCTCATTGATGATATCTACAATACGCGGCAGAACAGGATGGTCTACATTTTTTAAAATGTTCGCTTCACGCTCAAGTCCTTTCAAAAGGGTCTGCGTACTCTTTGAGCCATCATTTTTAATTTCTTTTACAGCCCATTGTTTATTCAATCGGTTATCCATGGCAAGATAAACTATAGACATACCGCCCTGACCGACTTTTTTAAGTATTTCGTATTTTCCGTCTAACACTGTACCTAATTCTGTCATCTTATCTCCCCATTACTCAGATTTTATTAGCAAAACAGTTATGTTATCTGTTTCTCTTCTATATTTTACAAGCTCTGTAAGGAATTGGCATCCATATTTCATCGCTGATTCATCAACAGCAGCATCAGGTCCCAGCTTTTCCACCATTTCCTCTTTTGTAATCTTATGTCTAAAACCATCGGAACACAACATATATGTTGCATCTTTAGCTATATCACCATATATAAAATCAGGTTCTACAACAGGGGAAGCTCCGATACACTGCAGCAAAACACTTCTTCGACTGTCTACTTCCGCCTGCTCCTCTGTCATTCTTCCTGCGGCTACTTCTCTTGCAACAAAAGTCTGATCCTTAGTCAACTGTTTTAGTTCTGAGTTTAT
>JBJEMQ010000107.1:0-12784 GCA_051879755.1 Coprococcus sp.
ATATTTGGACGATTGAAGGATATGACCGAAGAGATGGAAAGAGGTCTTGAAACAGGATATCTGGAGTATAATCAGGTCTATGAAGAGGGAATTATAGGTAAACTGGATGATGCGTACCATACTCTTGTACATGCCCTGAAGCAGAGTAAAGAAACCGAGAAAGCGAATAAAGAATTTTTGCGTGATACTTTACAGGATATATCTCATCAGCTTAAGACACCTATTGCTTCAATGACTGTTTTTAATGATTTGCTGCTGGAGAACAAACTGGAATCAAAGGAAGAACAGACAAATATTCTGATGGAAAATCAAAAACAGTTGGACAGAATGAAATGGCTTGTGCTTTCCATGCTTAAGATGGCACGCTTTGATGCAGATAGTGTAAAGTTTGACATGAAAGAGGCAAAGCTCGCAGATACTCTTGAAATGGCTGTTTCAGGTATAAAACACAAAGTTCTGGAAAAGAATTATATAGTAAATAATAACTGTGATGAAAATATTATGCTGGTACATGATGCAGACTGGCTGGCAGAAGCATTTGGCAATATATTGGTCAATTCGGTAGATCATATGAGCGCAGGCGGCGTTATAGATATAAATGTAGAACAAAATAATATATGTACCCGTATATCTATCAGGGATAACGGATGCGGAATACCGGAAGAGGAACTGCCATATATATTTGAACGTTTTCATAGGGGAAGCAATAATTTAAATCCCAACAGTGTAGGTATAGGTCTTGCTCTTACGAAAGTAATTATAACAGGACAGGGAGGAAATATAACTGTCAGAAGTGAAGTAGGAAAATATACAGAATTCATAATTATGTTTATGATTTGACGCAGACATTTTTTCTTACAAAATTGTAATGAAAAAATTCACAATAGTGTAAGTTTTACGATTTAGTATGTATATATATTAATTATGCTTGGCATATAATTTATATGGCTCACATAATTGTTAACTCGATTTAAGGAATAAATGTGTAGCTTCCCTTGTTTGCAAAGCAGATAATGGTATATAATAAGTCGTCCTTAAGTAGGGGATTAAAAATCAGGAGGATTAATAATGACGAAAAAGAAATTAAGAAAAACCGCAGTAATTGCTTTGACAGGAATTATGATGGCACAGGTTGCATTTACCGGATGTGGAAAGAAGGAAGTTGATTATAGTGTTGATGGTACTCAGGCAGAAACTTCAGGAGATGAGAAGAGTTCTTCAAGAGATGGAATAGCCGGAAAACTTGGAATTCCGGAGAGCTGTAATGAGACTATAAATGCGGGAAACTCAGGTATCAGCAGTATAGTTATAAATGACCCTGATATACAGGTGCCTGATACAGATAAAATGAATGTAGAGCATTTTACGGCTTCAGGCGTTAACAGTACAGAGAAACAGCGTATTGCTGAAGCAATATTTGAAAAGGATAAGGGAATTTATGAGTTTGATCAAGAGAAGATGACGAAAGGAGATATAGAGACACAAATAGGTTATTATAAGGCTATGATTGAAGCTGGACAAGGTGATGGTAATGACTCTATGGTTACTTATCTTGAAAGTGAGATAAAGAATCTTGAAGAGGAAATGGCTACAGCGCCTGATTCATATCCTGAGGCAGGAGATTACCAGGGAGATATGTTTGTTGGTACGGTAGGAGATAATGAATTTTTGCTGGGAATAGTTGATTGTAACGATAATGAAGATGCTACAGGACTTGGAACATATGCATATTTTGGACCAAAGATGGACTATATGCATCTCAGACCATATGAAGGTGCGCTCATGGCATATTGCTCTGATTATGATGATATGGGAACAGGTGTCAGTGCAAATGTAAGTAAAATGACAAAAGAAGAAGCTGAAGAGATAGCAGAAAAATTCATGGCTGATATCGGAATTAAGGGTATGGTAAATGAGCAGACAACTGATTTGATCTGGGAATATCTCGGCTCAAGCGGTATGCCTATAGCAAGTGAAAGTGATGGCTATATAGTAAGCTATTCAAGAGGTATTTCAAATACACCGACTTATACTGATGATTTATATAATGTAGATAACCTTCAGACAAACAACGGTTATCTGGAGGCACCTTCAGAAAGTTATAATATATATGTGTATGACGGACAGGTTATAACTGCTCAATGGTCACAGATATCACCAGAGGCAGAAAGTGTAGAGGAGAATGTAGAACTTCTTTCTTATGACCAGATGCTTGAAAAGGCAAATACTGAAATATCAAAATATTATGAGAAATATACTACACGTTATAAGAATATTGAATTTAATGATTTAAGACTTACCTATTATGTTGTACCGGATGGTGAGAATAAATACAAATATATTCCTGTATGGGTATTTGCAACATATCCGGATCTTCAGGATTCAGCCGGTGCAAACAGACCGGAGCAGCTCGTTATTATGAATGCTATGGATGGCAGCATTATAGATATTATAGAAGATGCAAAGACTATGGGATGTTATGAGGAATTTTAATTAGAAGTAACGAGTCCCTGCCATAATCGGCAAAAAACAGTATTAGTATAAACAGAAAAAGTGAGAATAAAAACTCCTATGTAATATTGATGACGGCATGGAAAGCCGGATTCAGACATAGGAGTTTTTTGGTGCGTAAATGCTTTTTCTTACGAAATAGTAAGAGTCATATTCACAATATTGTAAGCTTTGGGATTTAGTATATATGGTATATTAATAATTGCGTTTTTGCATAACAGATATCGTGGAGGTACAATATCATGAATATAGTAGAGCTTAAGGATATTAAAAAGATTTACGGAAATGAAAAAGATGGAAACGTGGTGAGGGCTCTTGACGGGGTAACCTTGGATATTGAAAAAGGAGAAATCGTATCCATAATAGGAAGTTCGGGTTCGGGAAAGTCGACACTTCTTAATGTGATAGGTGCTGTAGATAAACCTACCAGTGGAATAGTAAAGGTGGATGGTGAGGATATTTCTCAAATGAATGATGAGCAGTTATCCATATTCAGAAGACGGAAGATTGGATTTATATTTCAGTCTTTTCATCTGATACCTGTTCTTTCTGTAGAGGAAAATATAAAAATGCCTGTGCTTCTTGATAAGAAGAAGCCTGATAATGAATACATAGATCATATAATAGAGATGCTTGGCTTAAAAGACAGACTTAATCATCTGCCAAAGCAGTTGTCCGGAGGACAGCAGCAGAGAGTGGCAATAGCAAGAGCACTTGCAAATCATCCGTCTATTGTCCTTGCAGATGAGCCGACCGGCAGCCTTGATTCCAAAAATGGAGAAGAGGTAATCACTCTTCTTAAGAAGTCTGTTGCAGAACTTGGACAGACACTTGTAGTAATCACTCACAATATAGATATAGCTCGTGAAGCTGACCGCATAGTTAGAATTAGCGATGGCAGGATAGTTATATAGATAGAATCGTGTTAATGGAGGATTGCTATGGAAAGATATGGACAATTGGTATACAGATATTTGAAGAATAATAAAAAACGTACAGTATCTACTATATTAGGTGTGGTTATGGGTGCGTTTCTTATATTTGCAGTTTTGAATATAGTATTTTGTAATATTGCAAGTGGGCTGGATAACGCAAGGAAAATATATAATTTTGATGCAGTGTTTTATAATCTGTCGCCATCCGGTGTAAAAACCATACAGAATTATCCGGGAGTTGACAAAAGCTACACTGGCGGTTTCCAGGAAAAGCTTGGAAAAGATATGGGTATAGTATTTGTAGATGATTTCTATGATAACCCATATGATATAGTATTGAAGGAGGGACGCTATCCGGAGAATAAGAATGAGATAATAGTAAATGCTTTTTCAGAAGATGCTATAGGTGATTTTGTCGGTATATCAGCTGATGATGTAGGTGTCAGAGATGATATTGAGCTGGAAATAGTAGGAACATTTGAATTTGAGGGGGATTATGATGAAATATCCCCATACGAATATTCATATATTGCTTATATAGGAAGAGCTTCTGATATGCCGGGATATTTTTCAGCGGTTTATGTGCGTTATGAGAATTCGTATATGCTGATAAAGAATACAGAGAAGATAGCAGAAGCAACAGGCTCTGATTTTTATATAAATGATTCTATTGGATATTACTATAATCAGACATCAGAAGGAAGTTATCAGGCTGTAAATGTTTCAATTGTATTTGCACTTGTTTTAATAATTGCATGCATGGCTGCGACTGTAATTAAAAATACTCTTAGGCTGTCGGTTACAGAAAGAATGAGGGATTATGGTGTGCTCAGGTGTGCGGGGGCATCACTTAAGCAGCTTAAGTATATGATTAGAAAGGAAGCTTTTATTATAGGTACGGCTTCGTCGGTTGTAGGAATTGTTTTGTCATATGTGGCACAGGTTATATATAGTAATGTATCAGATAAGTATGATTTTACACATTTTTATATATTAGCCGGTTTGATTACTGTTTTTGTATGTATTATAACAATGCTTATTTCAAGTATAGAGCCGTGCAGCATTATTAAGCGCCTGACACCTGTCGAAGCTGTGCGGAATTATATGAAGGTGTCAGACAGAGAAAAGATAAAGGTACGTAAGGCAAGACTTATTACAAAACTGTTTGGTATATGTGGTTCCTATGCTTATAAAAATGTAGTGAAGAATCCTAAACAGTTTGTGACAAGGGTAGTTTCACTTACAATAGGAATTGTAGTATTTACATGTACGCAGACCTTGTGCGATAGTGTTATAAATTCATGGGAACAGATTACAGGTATGAAAGATGGATATTATAATGTTGTTATTGATGCTGACTATATGAATGTTGGTGAAGATGAAACTCCTGATATGAATGAGTTTTGCAAAAATCGTGATATAATTGTTTCGGAAATTGAAAAGCTCCCGGAAATAAGAGACAGTATAAGTAAGGTAAATATAGCCGAAACAAGTTATGATGGCGGATATTGTATGGCAGATATAATTGAAGGAAAAAATATTAAGGAACGTTATACAGAGGAATATATTAATTCAGGTACAAGATATTTTCCATCATCTATGGAAGAAGATGAGAAGGCTTATTTAACTCAGGGACTGTATCTGAACAACAGTATTTCTTCATATGATGCAGATATGTTTTATATGTATGAGCCATATCTGATTGATGGTACATGTGATGTTTCTGAATTGGGAGATGATGGAATCATTCTTTATAATAAGGTCACAGTAGAAGAAGAAGTTGATGATACAGGTATTACTTATTTAAAGCAAATTGATTTCATGAACTATAAAGTTGGCGATACAGTATCATTTGTGGCGGCACCAAAAGATGTATATGACAAGAAGTATGAGGAAATTGTTGATAAGTATTATGAGCTTTATAAAGACGAAGATGAATATAAAGGTCTTGATGATGTAAAAATGTGGATAGAATCCTCTAATAGGACAAAGATACTGTATGATACATATAGTGAGCTTTATAATGAAGGATATGTAAAGACATATACTATAAAAGGCATAGTAGATGAAAATGCATTGTTCGGATGTTATAATATGTCTACGTTTATTATGACAAATGACCAGTTTAAAGATTTTATGCCGGGATGGGATGAGGATGCTTCGGTAGGAATGTGGGCATGTCATGCAGATGGTTATGATGCAGATGTATACAATATTCTGGAAAAAAATAATGGTTGTTCGATGTATTATGAGTGCGCAGAATTTATTAAAATGGTGTATGCAACGAAAAAAACCTGCAATATTATATTGATTATTATTCTTTTGTTCATGACAATTAATATATTTAATAATACTTCAAGCAGTATGGTATTCAGAAAGGGTGAATTTGCACTGCTGAGATGTGTAGGCATGAGCAAGAAAAAGCTTACATATATGGTTATGCTTGAGGGACTTTTTGCAGCCATATTTGCATCATTTATCGGAACCGGAATAAGTATAGTTGCTGTATTGATTATGAAAAAATATATGCTATATCTTGGGTATGTAGTAATTGACATACCATATGGAAAAGTAATCTTTGCGATACTATTATTATTTGCAGTTATGTCGTTGGCATCATGGATTCCGCTTCAATCAATTAAAAAGGAAATTGCACCTGCGCTTGCAGAGGCAGATGAATAATTGCAAAGTATGCGAAAGAGACTGCGTGGCAGTCTCTTTTTGCGGTTTAAAGTATGTAAGATACGGCTTTTTGCAGCAACGCTCTCACATTCTATTTTCTGTCAGGAAATATCTTAGGTTTAAAATCAGTTCTGGTTAAATCAAATATGGAGTGGGACACCAGAAAATAATAGGCTTCTACAGCCTGGTCTATATTAAAATCGATAGTGCTGTTTAATACCTCTTTGATAGATACGGTAAGTCCCATGACAAGATAGCGGCAAATGATTATAGGCGATAGCAAAGGATTGTCAGGAATAAGGTTAGTATCAAAAACTTTAAGATGTTTACTGAAAAAATCCGTGAATTGTTCAATCATGACTTTTTCAAAATTGTTCTGACCGACAGTATCAAACAGTTTTCTGTATAGACGGGCTTCGTTTAAAATATGGGTAAACAGATATTTTATTGCTTCTATAATCATATCATGTTCTAAAAGGGACTGAAGTTCCTTTGTCACTTCATTATAAAGCATATAGTCCATCAGTTCATATTTGTCCTTGAAGTATCTGTAAAAAACAGGGCGCGATATACCTGTCATATCTGCAATCATTGTAACTGTGACTTTATCAAAGGAATATTCGTTGACGAGTGTTTTGAAATTTTTTATTATTTTATCTTCAATTTTTTCTTCCGTATTTATACCCATGATATATCCTTCTTTCATACATTTTTATATTTATTTTATATTTATTTAATCCTGTATTTATATCTGAAATACAAAATTTATACAAATAAAAGACACATAATGACCAACATGTCGAATATCTTGATACAATTATCAAAATATGACACATATCTGTTACAGAATAGCAGAAGTGTAACAAAATGTAAACAGATTCCCAATTTGATAAATTGAAATAATAGACATTATGTTGCATAATGTGAACACTTAACGAACACGACTCAAAAATAAAAAGGAGATGAAAGACATTATGATTAAGCTGGGAGAAAAAATTGTTCACTCGAGAGTATTTATTCTTATTCTGGGATTTGTTCTTCTGGTTCCTGCATTTATTGGTTTTATTAAGACCAGAGTTAATTATGATATCCTGTCATATCTGCCTAAGGATATTGAAACAATGGTAGGACAGGATATTCTTGTTGATGAATTTGGAACAGGTGCATTTTCCATGATTGTAGTGGAAGGAATGTCAGATAAGGATGTATCAGTTTTAAAAGGAAAGATTGAACAGATTGACCATGTAGAGAAGGTTATCTGGTATGACAGCTTTGTTGACTTATCTGTTCCGAAAGAGATGCTGCCTGAAAAACTGTATGAGGCATTCAACAATGATGAGAAAGAAGCTACCATGATGGCAATCATATTTGATGAAACAACATCAGCAGATGGTACTATGGATGCGATAGAAGAAATAAGGTCTATCGCAGACAGACAATGCTTTGTGAGTGGAATGTCGGCTGTAGTTACAGACACTAAAGAAATATCGGAGAAAGAAACACCTGTATATTTGTGTATAGCCGTTATATTGTGTCTGGTTGTATTGGCAATAACAATGGATTCAATATTAGTGCCAATACTTTTCCTCGTAAGCATAGGAATGGCAATACTGTATAACCTTGGAACGAATGTGTTTATGGGTGAGATTTCTTACATAACAAAAGCACTTGCCGCAGTACTTCAGCTTGGTGTTACATTAGATTACTCCATATTCTTATGGCACAGTTATAAGGCGCAGCAGAAGATATACGAAGATAAGAATGATGCTATGGCACATGCAATTGCAGATACGATAAGTTCAGTTGTAGGAAGTTCAATAACTACAGTAGCAGGCTTTATAGCACTTTGCTTCATGAGCTTTACACTAGGACTTGACCTTGGAATAGTTATGGCAAAGGGTGTTGTGTTTGGTGTTATTGGCTGTGTAACAATTCTTCCGTCATTAATACTTACATTTGACAAGCTTATTGAAAAGACAACGCATAAAGCAATCATGCCTGAGTTTAAAGGAATAGGTAAGTTTGTTGCAAAGCATTATATTTTATTTGTTGTTTTGTTTGTAGCCATTTTAATACCTGCGGTATATGGATATACGCATACAGATGTATATTATAACCTTACTGATACGATTCCGGATACATATGGAAGTGTTCAGGCAAATAATGCTCTTGAAGAAGATTTTGCAATGAATTCTACTCATATGCTTTTATTGTCAAATGATATGAGTGATAAAGATGTAAGACTTCTTATGCAGGATGTCGAGAAGGTTGATGGGGTTAAATATTGTCTGGGATTAGACAGTGTACTTGGTGCAGGTATTCCTTCGGAATTCGTACCGGCATCGCTTACATCATTTCTCAAAAGTGATGACTGGCAGCTTGTGCTTGTAGGTTCTGAGTATAAGCTTGCATCAGATGAGGTAAATGCCCAGTGCACAGAGATTGAAAGTATAGTGGATAAATATAATGAAAAAAACATGCTGGTAGGTGAAGCTTCCTGTACTAAGGACCTGATTACCATAACAGATAAGGATTTTTCAACTGTAAGTGCTGTTTCTATTGGAGTCATTTTTATTATTATCTTATTTGTATTTGGCTCTGTATCGTTGCCGATAGTGCTTGTTGCCGTTATAGAATTTGCCATATTTATAAATATGGGTATTCCATACTATACAGGAACAACAATACCATTTATAGCATCAATTGTCATAGGAACTATTCAGCTTGGCGCAACTGTTGATTATGCAATTCTTATGACAAATAAATACAGAAAAGGCAGACTTGCCGGACAGACAAAATTTGAGTCGGTATCAGCAGCATGTCAGGAATCGGCTCAGTCAATTGTAGTAAGTGCATTGACTTTCTTTGCAGCAACATTTGGAGTTGGAATATATTCAGATATAGATATGATTAGTTCGTTGTGTTTATTGATGGCAAGAGGTGCACTTATAAGTATGTGTGCAGTAATTTTGTTCCTTCCATCTATGTTTATGGTATTTGATAAAGTAATCATGTTCAAATACAGAAAACAGATGAAAAAGAATGCCATGGTAAATATGGCAAACGGTTAATTTAAATAATAGTAATATCAGGAGGATAATTGTCATGGTTAAATGGAAGAAAAATTTGTGTATAATGTTATCAGCAACGATGATGGCTTCGTGTGCAACAGGCCTTGGTGAAGTAAAGGCAGCCGAGAATAGTGAAAAAAACGGAGCAGAAACAGAGAGCAGTGAAGCTGAACAGTTAGAGGCTGCGCTTACATCGGAGATTACTAATGATAATGCAGAAGATGCTGATAAAGAAGAAACAGTATATGTTATGTCGGATGCATCAGGTAATGTTGAGAATATAACTGTAAGTAACTGGCTGAAAAATGTAACGGGAGAAGATAGTATAAATGATTATACTAAACTGTCTGATATAGAAAATGTCAAGGGATATGAGCAATATGTAGAGAATGATGACGGAAGTATTACATGGCAGTCAAATGGTTCCGATATATATTATCAGGGGACATCAAGTGAGGCTCTTCCTGTAGATGTAAAGGTATCATATAAGCTTGATGGAAAAACTATTGCGCCGGAAGAACTGGCAGGAAAATCCGGAAGAGTGACCATTCGTTTTGATTATACAAATAATACATCTTCAAAGGTAAATGTAGGAAATGAAGATAAGAATGTTATAACACCTTTTGTTATGATGTCAGGCACAGTTCTTCCTGTAGATAAATTCTCAAATATTCAGGTTGAAAATGGTAAGGTTTTATCAGAAGGAAGCAATGCAATAGTTGTAGGTTATGCTGTTCCGGGACTTAAACAGTGCCTTATGGATGGTGTAGATGACAAAGATATGTCAGATGCCATAGATGGTATTGATGTTCCTGAATATGTAGAGATAACAGCAGATGTGGAGAACTTTTCGCTTGCAATGACAATGACGGTTGGTCTTACTGATATGTTGTCATCAGATAAGAAGGATATAGATATAGATTCGGATTTGTCCGATGTGAAGAATGATATTAATACACTTGGTTCTTCTGCAGACCAGCTTGTTGATGGTACAGAGACTCTGATGAATGGTCTTGAGACATTAAAGGATGGAACGTACTCACTTAGAACAGGCGCAGATAAACTTCTTACAGGAGCAGATTCGTTAGATACATATACAGGAGAACTGGCCGATGGTACATTACAGTTATATAATGCTGTAAATAATACACTTGTACCGGGGATTTATTCTCTTAAAAATGGAAGCTATAAACTTATGACAGATGGCGGAAAACCATTAAAGAAAGGTGCAGCAGATGTAAGAGATGGTGTAAATTCTGTATATGCAGGAGAGAAACAGTTAAATGATGGAGTAGACAAACTTATAGCCGGATATGCCGGAGATAAGGAAAATACAGGAGCTGTGAAGGGTGCATCAAATCTGGCAAGTGGAAGTACAACTCTTAAGGATGGAGCAAAGCTGGTATATGATGGTGCGTCAGCATTAAATATAGGTGCTGCACAGGTAAGTACAGGTGTTGATAAGCTTATTGATGTCATGAATACCATGCCGGCTACCATATCAGACAGTTTGATGGAAAAGGCAAATGAAGCACTTACAAGCAATGGATTTAGTTCACTTGAGGCAGGCGGATTAAATCAGGTATTAACAAAAATGGAGCAGCTTAAGACTGCAATTGCTCAAATGGCATCATCAGGTCTTGATAATAATGTATCTGTTACTGCAACTGCAACTGATGTGACTGATACATCAGCAGTATTTGATTCCTATATGACCCAGTATGCAGCACTGGCACAGCTTTATGGTTCAGTTTCAACATTGCAGTCTGCGGCAACAGAACTGTCGGCAGGTATACAGCTGCAGCTTGATGCCATGGAGGGAGAAAATGGAGATATAACAAAGCTTCAGACAGGAGCTAAGACTGTTGCAGAGAAATCAAAGGATTTGAAGGATGGGGCAAAACAGGTATATGATGGTGCGTCAGCCTTATCGGATGGAGCAACGACACTTTCAACAGGTATAAATGCACTTTATAAAGGATCTAAGGATGTGTCAAAGGGACTTGGTGAACTGATGACGGGAACAAAGACTCTGAAAAAAGGAGCAAATACATTGGCTGATGGTGCTGGCAGTGTAGCGGATAAAATGAAGGAGCTTTACAATGGTACTGTAACACTTGCCAAAGGCGGAGATTCTCTTAAGACATCGACAGAAAAACTTAATTCGGGCGCCGGTTCAATAAGTGATGGAGCGTCTGAGCTTAAAGATGGTATAAAAACATTGAGTGATGGAACGGTGACACTTGATGATGGAGCAACTGAGCTTAAAGATGGTGGTGCTGATCTGGGTAATGGAATGAAGCAGTTTAATGAAGAAGGCATTAAGAAGCTTACTGAAATGTTCTCAGGAGATTACAAAGCAGATATTGAATATGTAGAAGCATTGTTTGGTCAGGAGGCAGCATATAATAATTATAGTGGTGCTTTAGACGGTGTTAATACAAATGTCAAGTTTATATATGAAACAGGTGCTATCGAGTAAAAAACTGCGTATAAATGACTATATAAAATATAATAACTATTGTGTTGACTTTAATGTAACCATGGGTTATATTATAATCGTTCAAAGAGAACGTAGGTAATATTTACTATATGTTTAGGAGGAATTTATTATGTTCGATAAGGTTAAGGCAATTTTTGAGGAACAGCTTGGTGTATCACAGGATGAGATGAAGCTCGATACAAATTTTAAGGAAGATTTAGGTGTTGATTCATTAGATTTATATGAAATCGTTATGAAGATGGAAGATGAGTTTGATGTTGAAATTCCTGCTGAAGAGCTTGAAGATGTTGCTACATTTGAAGATGTTCTGAATTACCTTAAGGGCAAGGGCGTAGAAGACTAATATCGGTAATGATGTATTGAAAGCAGCGGCTGTCATCAATTAATCAATAACTGTTATTGATGATTGACAGGCAGCGCTGCTTCTTTTATACCAGAAATGATAACTTGAATAGTTACGGAAATATATTATTAGGAAATGGGTGAGAAAATGAGTAAAACGGCAGTTATTTTCCCTGGACAGGGTGCACAATATGTCGGCATGGCAAAGGATTTTTATGATAGTTTTGAGGATAGCAGGAAAGTATTTGATGTGGCAGATGAAGTTCTTGATATAGAACTTAAGAAAATCTGTTTTGAAGAAAATGAGGATATAAATAAGACAGAATATACACAGCCTGCTATGGTAGCTGCAGAGGTAGCAATATATGAGCATATAAAGAATATGGGACTTGAAGCTGATGTATATGCAGGACTTTCGCTTGGCGAATATAGTGCGCTTACTGCATGTGGAGCAATGAAGCTTGATGATGCCATAAAGACAGTAAGAAGAAGAGGCATACTTATGCAGAATGAAGTGCCTGTAGGACAGGGTGCTATGGCAGCAGTTATTGCCATGGATGCTGATAAGATAGCTGAGATTTGTGAAAATACACCGGGAAATGTACAGATTGCAAATTATAACTGTCCCGGACAGATTGTTATATCAGGTGAGACAGAGGCACTTGATAAGGCAGTAGAAGCACTTCAGGAAGCAGGCGCTAAGAGAGTGATTAAGCTTAATGTGAGTGGACCGTTTCATT
>JBJEMQ010000108.1:0-2923 GCA_051879755.1 Coprococcus sp.
TAAGACACCTGTTAATATTCTATATGCCAATACAAGGAATATTAATGGAAAGGCCGCCGGAGAAATGATTCTGCAGTTACCTGAAAAAGAGGAAATCGCTGATAAAATGATTTCATATTTTAACAGTAAAAAACTTGGAGTAAAGGAGCTGACAGAGGATGTTTGATGAGACAATGATTAAAATGTTCTTAGAAGGAACAAGAGATACCTTATATATGACACTTGTGTCAACTTTCTTTGGGTATGTACTGGGACTTCCGATGGGAGTATTGCTTACTGTAACTGATAAGGAGGGAATAAAACCCAATTCAGCTATATATAAGCTACTTGATGTGATAACTAATTTACTTAGAAGTATACCGTTTCTTATTCTTCTTATTTTGGTAATGCCGCTTACAAAGCTGATAGTCGGAAAAAGCTATGGTTCTTCAGCTACAATAGTTCCATTGGTAATAGCAGCAGCACCATTTATCGGACGTATGGTGGAGTCATCTCTTAAAGAGGTTGACAAAGGCGTGATAGAGGCTGCCCAGAGCATGGGTGCAAGTACATGGACAATTATAATGAAGGTACTGTTACCGGAAGCTAAGACTTCACTTCTTGTAGGAATGACTATTGCGCTCGGAACCATACTTGGCTATTCTGCAATGGCAGGAACCGTTGGCGGAGGCGGACTTGGAGATATTGCCATAAGATACGGATACCATAGATATCAGACGGATGTTATGGTTGTTACGATTATTATTCTTGTCATTCTTGTACAGATATTACAGGGAGCCGGAATGATGATATCTAAGAAATTGGATCATAGAAAATAGTGAGATTAATAAACTATGCTTATGAATTGAGCATAATATACAAAGGAAGAGGCGACTTTGCCACGCATGGAGCCTCGTTTTGTATATTATGAACAATTCATATTCTAAATTTGATATAATAAGAGGTTATTAAAATGTTAAATCAATTTTCAAGAACCGAATTACTGGTCGGGGCTGAGGGCATGGAACGTTTGAAAAATGCAAGAGTCGCAGTATTCGGAATTGGCGGTGTTGGAGGTTATACAGTGGAAGCTCTTGCTAGGAGCGGAGTCGGAACTTTGGACCTTATTGATGATGATAAGGTATGCCTTACAAATATAAACAGGCAGATAATAGCTACACGCAGCACTGTTGGAAAATATAAGGTTGATGTGGCAAGGGACAGAGTATTAGATATAAATCCTGATGCGCAGGTAAATATTTATAAGACTTTCTACATGCCGGATACAGCAGAGCAGTTTGATTTTAGTCAGTATGATTATGTTGTAGATGCAATCGATACAGTGACAGGTAAAATAGAGCTTATAATGCAGGCAGATAAAACAAAAACACCCATAATAAGTTCAATGGGAGCCGGTAATAAAATGGACCCCACAGCATTTAAGGTGGCCGATATATATAAGACAAATGTATGTCCGCTTGCGAAAGTAATGCGGCGTGAACTTAAAAAGCGGGGAATACGCAAGCTGAAAGTAGTGTATTCTGAAGAAAAGCCAATGACACCGGTTGATGATATGGCGATTAGCTGTAAGACTAACTGTATATGTCCTCCGGGAACAGTAAGAAAATGCACACAGAGAAGACAAGTGCCCGGAAGCAATGCATTTGTACCATCAGTAGTGGGACTTATAATTGCAGGAGAGGTAATAAAGGACATATTAAAAGGATAAGGATTAAAGAAGATGGAATTTAAGGGAATAGAGAAACGCGAAGAAGGAAAGTTCATAACAAGATACGATGTCACATATGAAACTGTTGATAATCAGGAAAAAATATATGAAATCATAAGCAGAAACAACAATATAGAATCACTGGAAACCTTACATGGCAGTAAACCTGATGCTGTAGTAATAATTGTAACAGATGAAAAAGATGAGAGGATTCTTCTTAATAAAGAGTTTAGACTTGCAGTAGGTGACTGGGTATATAATTTCCCGGCAGGACTTATTGACCCGGGAGAGGAACCGGAGCAGAGCGCAAAGAGAGAACTGTGGGAAGAGACAGGACTTGATTTGTATGAAATAGATGATTTTATAGGGTTAAGCTACAGTGCAGTGGGATTCAGCAATGAAATGAATGTGTGCGTTGTAGGAAAGGCAAGAGGAGAATTCAGGGAAAGTACTTCAACAGTAGAAGAAATAGTTCCGGGATGGTATACAAAGGCCGAGATAAGAGAACTCCTGAAGACACAGCGCTTCGCCGCAAGGTCACAGGCATATTGTTACTTATGGAGTAAAAGTAACTGATCAGATACGAGTAAAAATAATTTAAGACAGAAGTGAAAGGGTATGGTGAGTAAAATGAAAAAAGCAACACGCAATATACTTATTGCAGTAGCAGTATTGATTTTTGCAGGAATTTATTATTATGTATCATTACCAGCACTAAATCTTCATTCGTCAGGTTGCTGGTTTTTTGTGATGTCTTTAGTTGTTATATTTATGTTTGTGTATGCAATCCGTAAGAGAAAAGATGTCATACAGCCAAGACAGCAGGGACTTTTCTGGGTTCAGCCGGACATCGGATTAAAAATTATGGGAATTGTTCTTGGAGTTATTGTGGTTGTATATTTTGCCGGTTCACTTCTTTCATCTCCTATTATCAATGCAAAGAAGTATCAGGCATTGTTAAATGTAGAGGAAAGAAACTTTACAGAGGATATACAAGAGGTAGATTATACGACTATTCCGATTCTTGATAAAGAATCTGCTTCACTTCTTGGCGACAGGAAGATGGGAAGCATGGTTGATATGGTATCACAGTTTGTTGTAGCAAATGATTATACTCAGATAAATTATAAGGGAAGACCTGTAAGAGTAACTCCTTTAAGTTACGCAAGTACGATAAAGTGGCTTACTAATCAAAGTAAGGGAATACCTGCATAT